>WJOV01000162.1 GCA_009618475.1 Methanosarcinales archaeon
AGCAGAGTTAGAAGGGGCGCAAAGCCCGAGAGGTTCAGAGAAGCTTCGGGGAAGATAATAAGAGAGGTGCTTCACCAGTTAGAGGATGAGAAAGCCGGTGAGGGATTTGTAACCAAAACGAAAAGGGGACGAATAATATCGCCGAAGGGGCAATCTTTTCTCGATGACACCGCACATGAGATAAAGAAAGAAGATGCAAAACAAGACGGAACAGGTGTTAAAGATGGCAGGTGAAGAAGAATTAGAGGAAATAAGGAGGAGAAAGTATGAACAGATGCAGCAGGCACAAGTAGGTGCGGCGGAAGAGGAAGGGAGAAGGCGAGAGATAGAGGAGGCAAAGAAGAATATTATCAGGCAGATTCTTACACCAGAAGCAAGGGATCGGTTAAATGCCATAAAAATGGCAAAACCCGAATTTGCAGAAGTGTTGGAGGGTCAGCTAATAGGATTAGCGCAGAGCGGGAGGCTAAAGAGCATGCTAAACGATGGCCAATTAAAAGAAATCCTGCGGCAGATAATGCCGAAGAAGCGTGAAATTACGATAAAAAGAATATAATTCTGCAAACAATCGTGTTCGTCATTAGCAACTAACTGCCGTAAATGAAAAACAATCAGGGTAATCCGTGGTCGAAAATAAAAACCGTCTGGGAACTGACGAGGGCGGAGCATGGATTGATGTACGGGTTTGGAGTGCTAATAGGGATAATCATCGCGGGGGGGAGTGCTTATGAAACGGCGATTTTTGGCTTCTTTACCGCTCTTTTCATTCAAGCAGGCACGTTTGCATTAAATGATTATTGCGACCTGGAATCGGACATTGCTAACCGGAGGATGGATAGACCGCTGGTGAGGGGGGAGTTAAGAAAAGAAGAGGCGTTGCTGATTGCCTGCTTCGCCACTGCCATCGGTATTATATTCGCAGCATTCCTTGCGGTATTCCTGAATAACCCTATCCTGTTCCTCCTGGCACTTACATTAGCTGTGTCGGGTATTCTTTACGACGTGAAGATGAAGGAATTTTTTGCAGTGAGTAATTTTTACATCGCGTTTACGATGGCAGTGCCTTTTATCTTCGGCGGATTAATCGCAGAGCCAGGAAAAATAGAAACGGCGTTACTCATCCTTTCTTCCATTGCGTTCCTTGCAGGTTTCGGAAGAGAAGTGATGAAGGACATAGCAGATGTAAAAGGGGATGCTCTGCGGAACGTAAGGAGTGTTGCACGGATATACGGAATGGAGAACGCGAAGCGAGTCGTGGTTTTTTCTTATTCTATCGCAGTCATATTGAGTGTGATACCTTTTTTCTCTGTCAATACCTCTTACTTTCATAATACTGCATATCTGCTCCCTGTTATAGTAGCGGATGCGTTGTTTGTGCATACGTGTTTCGGATTGCGAAAAGGTGCGGATATAAACTATAACTATATGAGGAAAGAGACGTTAATAGCAATTGCTATTGGGTTGATTGCGTTTATAAGTGGTGCTTTGTTAAGGTAATCAGAACCTTTTTATATCACACACCTCAAATACTAAACTATGATTATAGCACATACGCCAGATGCAGATGACGCATTCATGTTCTATGGAATGCTAAGCGGCAAAATCACTGCGGATTTCGAAATAAAGCATATTGTTGAGGACATAGAAACGCTGAACAGAAAAGCATTCCGGGGTGAGATTGACGTCACGGCGCTCTCTGCCCACGCGTATGCTTTTCTTCATCCGCAATACCGGATTTTATCTGCCGGTGCAAGCGTAGGTGACGGGTATGGTCCAGTAGTAGTAGCAAGAAAGGGAATGGATATTGAAAGGAAGAAGATTGCGGTGCCCGGGAAATACACTACTGCAAACCTGCTGCTAAAACTGGCTGTTGATGATTTCCAGCATGTCGAAATGAGATTTGACGAGGTAATCCATGCAGTGAAGAGAGGAGAAGTAGATGCCGGGTTGGTAATCCACGAAGCACAAATAACTTATCCACAGCAGGGGCTTGAAAAAATTCTTGATTTGTGGGAATGGTGGCATGAGAAAACGGGGCTTCCTTTGCCTCTCGGCGTTAATGCCATAAAGAGGGATATTCCTGCGGAAACACAAAGTGAATTTCTTGACGCTTTGCGTGAAAGCGTGCAGTATGCGCTGGAGAACGTAGAAGAAGCTATGCAGCACGCAATGAAATATTCAAGGGATGCGGATAAAGAGCTTGTCAAAAGATTCGCATTGATGTATGTGAATAAATACACGTATGAAATGCCCGAAGGAGTTGTAAAAGCCCTCGAGATGCTTTACAGAATGGCAGAAAGAAAAGGATTTTTTGAGAGACCGCCCCTGGACATCCTTTTTCCTTAAACATATTCGCGTTCGGATTCCCTTGTGATATGTTATATCCATTATTGGATATGAACATAAAAGAATATATTTATATGTTAGAGTAAACTACCGCGAAATATGGCTGACAAATTCATTGCATGGATACGGATTCAAGAACTGTATAAGCATCCGACGGTACTCTTCCCGTTCTTACTCGGAACCGCAATTGCATGGTCTGTGGCAGGAACGATAGATTGGCGTGTGTTTGCCGTTTCGATTATCGCAACCTATTTTATAACGAACGGGACATTCATGTCGAACGAGTATTTTGACTACGAAACTGACAGGATAAATATAGAACGTGTTGGTGGCGACAGAGTAGGAGTCACAACGACTGGAGGAACGAGAGTATTGGCAGAGGGTCTTTTACCAAGAAAGCAGGTTCTAATTGCTTCTATCATCTTTTTCATCGCCGCAATTCCGCTTGGGTTACTATTACAGTTCTACTTTGATACCGGGATATTAACGATGCCCATTGGTGTTCTCGGAATTCTGGTTGGTCTATTTTATACCGCACCGCCGCTAAAAGCATCCTATCGCGGGTTTGGCGAGCTATTTATGGCTATTGGATTTACCATTCCGGTATTTATGGGTTATTATCTCCAGCAAGGATTCAACTGGCTTCCTCTTATCGTCGCGCTTCCATGGGCCGTGGACGTGCCGGCATTGAAGATAATTCGCGAATTCCCGGATTATGAAGCGGATTTGTCCGCAAATAGAAAAAATCTCGTCGTGACAGTTGGAAAAGAGAAAATGGCGCTGATTTATATTCTATTAACGGCATCTTCTTTACTTCTGTTTATTCCCGTCATATTTATCACTCGAGGAATAGCAGTTCTACTGCTCCTGCTACCAATCTTCTTCCTGCTCAGGAGCTTAATACCAATGATTAAGGGCGAATGGAAGGATAAGGAAGGATTGGACGCTATATGCAAGAATGGATTCATAGGAATACTCTTTATACTTGTTGCGCTCACAGGGATTTTCATTCTCAAAGGCTTGTTATCGATTGTTTAGTGCAAACGATGCGGAAATGTAAAAGGAGAAGGAAAAATGAGAGATGAAGAGCTAAAGTCATGGATAAGAACGCATAAAGAGGAGATATTTGCAAACGATGCGGTTGGCACCGGCTGTTTCAGCTATTTGCCGGGCGAGGTTGTATGGGCAGTCACGAAGAGGTGTAACCTGCGGTGTAAGCACTGCTCGATTAGCGAAGAAGACCCGGAGGAGCTCACAACAGAAGAAGGATTCGCTATCATCGAAGATGCTGCCAAACTGGGACCTGTCAAGTTCGCATTCACAGGTGGCGAACCCCTGCTGCGCGAGGACATCTACGACCTCATCGAATACGCTTCGTCTTTTGACATGCAGGTGGTAATGGCTACGAATGGAACGTTGATAACGAAGGAAGTTGCGAAGAAATTGAAAAGTGCGGGATTGGAGCGTGCTGCAATAAGCATTGATGCAGTTGGGAGCGCACATGACGATTTTCGTGGTGTTAATGGCGCTTTTGAAGACGTGCTGCGAGGTATGAAAGCATGTGAAGATGCAGGGCTTGCAATACAGCTTTTCACGATGGTTACGCACGATAATTACGAGGCAATCCCAAAAATAATTAAGCTCGCAGACGATTTGAGTCTTTGGCGAATCTACCTCATATATTTGATTGCCGTGGGTCGTGGGAAAGATATCTCTGAAGCTTGTTTATCCACGGATGAGAACATGAGGTTCTTTGATTACGTGGCGGATAAACAAAAGGAAGTGAAGGTTTGGCTTAAGCCGATTTGCAATCCGCAGTACTGGGCTTATCTGAAGGATAAGGGGCTTGTGAACCATGAGGATGGAATTGCGTTTACGGGCTGCACGGCTGGTATCACTCGCTTTCACATCTTTCCAAATGGTGACGTAACTCCATGTGCATATTTGCCGGTGAAGACGGGAAATATAAGGGAGCAGAGGTTTTTGGATATTGTCCGGGATTCCGAGATGTTCAAGGCGTTGAGGGCGAGAGAAGTGAAAGGGCAGTGTGCTACTTGCAGATATAAGGAAATGTGTGGTGGGTGCAGGTCAAGGGCGTATGCTATTTCGGGTGATTATTTGGCAGAGGACCCGGTGTGTTCTTTGGGGGATAAGGGATGGTGAGAGAAATATATAAAAATTCGCTTCACAGGAGTAGATTCTGGTTTACAAGGTGAATCAGATATTATGCTGAGGAATTGTGAGATCTCCTCTTTAGTGGTAAAAAATAGTTTGTGGATGGAATAGAGCCACCCACATCACATTATTTTATCTTTTTCTTACTTATTTTCACGTGGTTGTTTTTCCCTTTGTGGCGGTGTTTTACTCTTGTCCTTATGGTAGTAGATAGAGCGATGGAGCGCCTCGCCAAAAGTCTTGCCCTCAGATGCCTCTACCTGTTCCTTGAACTCATCTATGAATTTAACGATTTCCTGACTTCTCTCGACACCTATCTCCTCTCTATTCTCCATGACACTTCTCTTTAGCCTGTCCGTGAAAGATACGACCTCTTCTATATCTTCCCTGGTAATGAGCTTGTCCTCGCTAATTCCTTTGACATAGCGCCCTGTCATAGGCGAGTACTTAACCAGGAGTTTTGCCGCTTCATGCGCCAGAGCAGGGTCCTTCGCCATAGCCTTCGTCAAATCGGGACTGTATTCATAGTAACGGTCCACATATTCTTCCTTAAGATGGTCGTCTCTCAGTTTTCTTAGCGGATTCAGAACACCAGCAGGTTCAGGAACACGGGCTTGCTGAACTGCAAATTCAAGGGGGCAGTATTCCCCTCTTTCCACGACTGGCACTATTGCAAAATTCTCATCGCCTGCAAATCGCACACAAGAGAAAATGCCACAGTTAGGATATTCCCCCATTGCCTGATCAAATGCCTCTTTTACCGTCTTGCCCTGATATACATGATAAAAGAACTCATCCTGCCACTCGAATAAATCGCATGTTTCACTACAATTTCCCTCAAGACAAGTACCAACAGTGACGGTATCCTCAGTCGAGCCTTTTCTGAACTCGTATGAAAGAGAAAGCGGACCTGTGTAACACATTCCACCACAACTGTGTATAAACGTGAACGGCATCTTTGTGTAACCCGTAATCCATACAGAGATCTCAGTTGCATACGTGGTGTCATCGCACGAGTTCTCGAAATGATAGCTGCTACCATGTGCTACCTCATAGAACACTGCCGTCTCAGTACTCTGAATATGGCTTTTAACTTTCACTTCGTTCGGGTATAACATGGCTTCAGTGGGATATCCCATCGTGTTGAACCAAGATTCTGCGTTCTGAGGATACTCAGACCAGCTTCCCGTGCAGTTAGTTGCATCCTGTGGACCTGAGAATGAGAACCCCGAGGATGGTAGCGGAACACCATGACCCAATATTTTGCCCTCCACTGCGTCAATGATTATGACATCAATATTGTAACCTCTGTCGTCAGCTATTGACACCGTCCAGCAAGGATTCTTTGGCGTTGGCTTTATTGGGAAACGATGCGATTTCGGGGATATGAACCATAGGTTGGTATTCATAATCTTTCCTCCGACCATGGATTCCGCTTCTTCTCTGGTAATTATTGGAGGTAGATGTTCCGGTATGTCACTCCGCCACTCAAACTCTTTCTCTATAAGTTCTTTGGTATTCTTATCAAATTTGCATCGTATGTGGTCTTTCTCGACAATTGCATCATCTACCATTCTCTGATGCCAGTAAACTATCGCATCATCGGACACAAATTTTGTGAAGTGTTTGTCGCTTTTCTCATATTTTCCAAGCAGCTCATCACTGCATGGAGTTACCGTAGTTACCGTAACCCCAAAAATTCCGCTTTGCGTTTCACCAAGAACCACAAACCTACCGGTTTCAGACTGTTCATCGCTACTTGCAGTTATCCCAATCCCAACAATCAGCGCACTAATTGCTATTACTACCAGACCTATAAGCAACGTTTTACTTTTCATTTTTTTATCACCTCCTTTTGTTTTTATTTGCCATTTCATGTGAGGAAATGACCATGATATGATTATGGAATCGGTACACCGTGACCCAATATTTTACCTTCCACTGCATCAATGATTATGACATCAATATTGTAACCTTTGTCATCAGCGATCGACACGGCCCAGCAAGGATTCTTTGGCGTTGGCGTTATTGGGAAACGATGCGATTTCGGGGATATGTACCATAGGTTGGTATACATAATCTTTCCCTCGACCATGGATTCCGCTTCTTCTTTGGTGATTATTGGAGGTAGATGTTCCGGTATGTCACTCCGCCACTCAAACTCCTTCTCTATAAGTTCTTCAGTATTCTTATCAAATTCGTATCGTATGTAGTCTTTCTCGACAATTGCATCATCTACCATTCTCTGATGCCAGTAAACTATCGTATCATCAAACAAATATTTTGTGAACGGTAGGTCGCTTTTCTCATATTTTCCAAGTAACTCATCCTCGCTGGCAATAACCCCGCTCACTTTTATTTCCTGCTCTTCTTTTTTGAGCAGACTACTATCACTGATTACAGCTACTATAATACCAACAATTAGCACACTCACCAACACCAAGCATATAAGCAACGTTTTACTTTTCATTCCCTCTCTCCCTTTTTATCAAAAGATTCTCATCACATTTAAACATTTTGTTCACGTTCTCGATACTCTTCTAACATCCTTACCACACGCTCATACACCCGTTGCGTCATAAACAAACTGCTTTTTCTATAAAGGTTGTATATGGTATTTTTCATGTGGTCGTATTCAAAAATGCCCTCTCTATAAGCTCTTAATTTGAGACGGTTTTTCTCTTCTCTTCACTCATTTACCATAAAGTCCCCATTCCGCATCTTTCAGAAGGTTCTTTTCTGGCTGCAAGGTCGACTTACTGATCAACTTCAATGTCAAAGTCCTGGAGGCGCCATTCGCTGAGTAGTAAACGATTTTTCTGACTCTCTGTGTTCTCTGCGGGCTCAGCGATAAACAAGTACCAGTTTTCAAACCCCCGACACCAGCGTAGCAATCCCCACCGCACCCGCGTACTGCGAATACTGCGGCACATTAATCTCAACACCAAGCAAATCCTCAAATTCACGCTTCACGCCTTCTACCAATGACACACCACCAACAAAAATAACCGGAGGTCGCATTTCCATCTCCTGTATCTGATTCTCATATACCTGTTCTGCAACCGAGTGGCACGCGGCAGCCGCTACGTCCTCACGTTTTATCCCGCTGGCAAGTGCAACGACAAGACTCTGTATGCCAAAGACCATGCAATAGCTCTGCAATTCATACTTCTCATGCGATTTCATCGCAAGCAGCCCAAGCTCTGAGATGTCCACGTCCAATCGGTGTGCAGCCACTTCCAGGAACCTCCCGGAAGCACCACCGCAAATACCACCCAAATTAAACATATTTGCTATTCCATCTCGCATCAGAATCAGCTTATTGTTCATCCCTCCTACGTCTATCACCGTTGCATCGCCTCTGAGTCGCCCGGAAAGAAGAGCTGTTCCTTTTGCGACCACGCTCACCTCCTCTAAATTGAGAGCTGCCTTTACGTGCTCGCTTACGAGTTCTCGCCCGTGTCCTGTGACACCAATCGCATCAACCGCCTTTTCAGGAATACCGGCACCTTTTAACGCCGCTTCTATCGCATCATCTGCGCTTTTTATCGGGTCCGTCGTTGGCAGCCACCCTTCACCTATTATTTCATTATCGCGCATCACCACTGCCTTCGTAGCAGAAGAGCCGGAATCAACGCCAATCGTAACCCCTTCTTGCTTATCACGCATCAAAAGCGCCCTCCTTGTTATCAGCGTCTTCAACGCCTCCAACCTTGCATATATCTCTATCTCCTTCGGCTTCTCCACGTTTGAGTATGATATGATTGGTATATCAGTTCTCTCCTGCAGAAACCGCCTTACCGTGTCTCTTACAATCGTCCCTTCCGCACACTTGAAGCAGGTGAGAAGGAGCGCACCTTTTATCGTCGGGTCATCTAACATGGATACCGCTCTTGCCATCATCATGTTTAAGCTCGGGCTCTCCATCTCGAACCCAATCTCTTTACACGCTGCATCCACCCTCGACAACTCCAACTCCGGGTAAACCAATTCAATACCCAATCTCTCTGCTATGTCGTCAAATATCCATTGAATTCCACTGTACTCCGTCCCACAAGAAATCTGCGCAACTTTTGCCATTTTTAGCTCATTCCTTCTTCTTCTTCTCCCCCTTTCCTTTTCCTTCTTTCGATAACCGCTCTAAAAAACGCATTATCTCTGCAACTATCTCTTCCATTCTCTCTCCCCCTTCATACCGCACTTCTAACGTCGGTATCGCACGCTTCCTTATCAAGAACTTGAAGAATTCGTCAGCAACGGCACAGCCCATACAGCCAAAAGTAGGGGGTGCATCGCTTAATATAATTGATGCTTCTGCTTTCTCCAGCAGAGGTGCAAGCAGTCCTATCCTCCCTTTTAGCCCCGCAGGTTCTTCCACGGAAACGTATCTCAACGCCCTTTTCAAGTCCTCCCCCGTGATATTTATCGGTGGTGCGTCTATTTCCGCATCCCTTACGTGTTCCCCTATTTCCTTCATCAATACTACCGCTTCATGACCCCCTCTTTCCACTAAATCCGACAATATCAAACTATTCGGCGGATACACCAGTACTTTCATTTTAGTTCGTCCTTCCCGTTGTTTCTGTTAATATATCTCTTAAAAATATTTTAAATACTTATCAAAATGGAGAAAGATAAACCTACCCTATTTCCTTTCTCTTCAATAAGAGCGGGGCAAAAGGAGTTCATGAAAGATGTAAAACACTCCGTAGAGGGCGGAAATGTTCTCATTGCTCACGCACCTACCGGGATAGGAAAAACGGTTGCTGCTCTCGTTCCGGCTTTGCAATACGCCATCGAAACCAAAAAAACCGTTTTTTTCCTTACTTCTAAGCGCAGTCAGCACAAAATTGCAATTGATACGCTCAGGTTGATAAAGGAGCATGCGAAACTCGATTTCGTTACGGTTGACGTTACTTCAAAGCAGTCCATGTGCCCAAGAGCGGTATCAATATACCGTGAGTTTTATTCGCTTTTCAACGAATTTTGTAAGTCCGAACAGAAGAGCAAAAGATGCCGCTATTTCACGAAACGCGATGAAGAAGCGCTGCAGCGGATAAAAGAGGAGATAATGCACGTGGAGGATTTATGTAGCTGGTGCGCCTCCCGGGGCGTATGTCCTTATAAGGCGGCTTTGGAGGTAGCTGAAAGTGCTGATGTGCTCGTTTGCGATTATAATTACCTTTTTTCCACGGACGTCGCAGAAGCGGTGTTAGAGAAAATAAAAAGGAGCCTGGATGACCTCATTGTAATCGTTGACGAAGCTCATAACCTCCCGGACCGTATAAGAAACAATCTCAGCAGTGAATTGCGAATGAGCTCCGTAACAGGTGCAGCACGAGGTCTCCGCCATACGAACCGTGAGGTGCATGGAAATCTCATGGAATTGGAAAGGATATTCACAAAATTGGCTATGGAAGCGAGTAAAAACAAAAGGGTAGAGATAAACGTGGCTACGGATTTTCTGGTGGAAGAAATGGAGAAAGTGTTGAGGAGGCGAATAGAAGCGATGAGTTATGATGAATTCGCAAATTCGCTCAGGGAGATTGCAAAAGACTTCCAGACTTCCGGAGGCAGTAAAGACGAGACAGTGCAGAGGAACGTTCTCAGTGTTGCGGATTTCCTCGATGGCTGGAGAACGAGAGAGAAATGCTTACGGATTTTTTCGCTCTCGCAGACGGATAATCCGACCCTTCTCTTCAAACTGCTCGAC
>WJOV01000141.1 GCA_009618475.1 Methanosarcinales archaeon
AGGGGTGTTGAGAAGAAGAACTGCTTTTTATATCTGTGCAGGAAATATTATCTGTTGGTTGTTTGGTAATTGTTGGACAGCCTTCCTATATATAAATATTCGTATTTTGACACGACGAGTTCAAAAATGAAGAAAAAAGAACTGGCAATCCTGTTAGAAACCGTAGAGGACATAAAGGAGCCGGATGTGGACGAGGAGCAATATTCAACGCCCGCTACGGTAGCTTCCGAATTACTTCATTTCGCTTTTATGAACGGTGATATCGAAAATCGTGTCGTGTATGACCTCGGATGTGGTAACGGGATACTGGGGATAGGTGCAAAACTATTGGGTGCGAAAGAAGTGGTGGGGATAGATAGAGACGAGAAGGCGATAGAAGTTGCACAAGCGAATAGCGAGCGATTGGGTGTGGAAGTGGAATTTAAAAGGTGTGACGTGCGAGAAGTGGAAGGAAAATGCGATACCGTTGTGATGAATCCTCCTTTTGGTGCGCAGAGGAAGAACAGGCATGCCGATAGAATATTTTTGGAAAAAGCATTTGAAATCGCACCCGTTGTTTATTCTATACATAACGCGGGCAGTGAATCGTTTTTAAAAAGTCTTGTTCCTCATGCAGCGATTGTTCGTTTTCCAGTCGCATTTCCTTTGGAAAGGAGATTCTGGTTTCATAAAAAGGATAAGAAGTTCATAGCGGTGGATATATACCAGATGGTGAGAAGGTGAGTATCTGCTTAAAATTCGGTGGAATTTTGACCAGATATTGGAAAATGAAAATTGTAAAGTGCAAAAGTCAAATTTGACAGATGGCGATACTAAAAGGTTTAAAAATCAAGCGTCTTTTGGCTTTGGGCTATATGTTCTGATTGATATATTCCCATGTATCCACTACCTGCTGCTATTTTTTTGGATAGCTTGATGAAAACTAACTGAAGAATACGTGCGTTTTTCTTCACATAGAAGCCCCTTTCATTAAATACCACCAACAACGATTCGCTTCTACCCTCGTAGCCGGCATCCCAAAACCCGGTTTCAACCGTAACACCACATCGTATGAGACTCGTTCGTGGCGCTCCAATTGCCATAATATCCTTTGGTAGATGAATAACCTCATTAAAAAGCACTTTGTACGGTCCGGGAGGTAAAAACAGCCAATCATCGTCAAAATCGAGTTCCACGGTCTCCGAAAGCTTTCGTTCCTTATTGCTGAAGTCAATGCAACCCGCACCCACGATTTTTTCTATATGTTTTACCGTTAAATCTACGCCGTTAGGTTGAAGTTGCGTATTGATGTCAATCATTTCCTCGATTAAAGGTGGTTTAATTCTACCAAGCGCTCTAATTTGGCTCTTTGAAAGCACAGAGCCGGTTAAATCTGAGCTCCCTTTTTCTATATTATCATTATCCACCTTCTCCGTACTCCTAATATTAAGTCTATAATATGCTAATTCATTTTTAAAATCTTAAAGACACTTTTCATACAATGGAAAAGGAATACATTGCGAGAAGTGCGCAATTGGCTTTGCTATTGGAAGTATCCGCATATCCCAAGCCCGGTAACGTGGACCGAACGCATGACTTCATAGATACGAGCTATGAGCATTTTCTCGCTTCTTCGGTTGCCGTGTACCCTGTTTTGAGAGAAGCGGCTGCGAGAAGAGAAGGTGTGGGAGAATTGATAAGAAGAGGAGCAGAAGAAAGCGTTGCGTGGCAAAGCGGCGGGAATACACACTTCGGCGCACTACTTCTGTTGATTCCGTTGGCGATGGCGGCTGGTGCTTGTGCGAGCTACGACATGGATGCGATAAAACGAAAAGCGAAGGAAATCATGCGGAATACCAGCGTGGATGATGCCATAGAAGTTTATCGTGCGTTTCCAAAGGCAAAAGTAAAAGTGAGGAGAGCCGTGCCGGAACTTGACGTGATGGACGAGGGTTCGCTGAAAGAAATAAGAGATAAGAAGCTATCTCTGTATGAGATACTTACCATTTCCGCATCTTACGATTTGATTTCACTCGAATTAGTGGAAGGATTTGAGAAGACCTTCAGGTACGCATCGCTGATAAAGGATTTTGCCGAAGAGAAGAAGAGCATAAACGATGCCATAACGCATGCCTATCTGAGGTTGCTTTCCGAAGAAGGGGACACATTTGTTAAAATGAAATTCGGAACCGAAAAGAGCAAATACGTGAAGGAGCAGGCAAAGGTGATTGTAAACGGGGGATACAAGCTTAAAGAGATAGAGGAATTCGATAAGGAACTAATAATAGAAGGAATAAATCCGGGCTCTACGGCAGACATAATGGCAGCGGCGTTGTTTATCGCTATTCTCGGTGGGTTGAGGGTTTGAGAACTTAGCCAACACTTTTTCTTTTTCACAAAACACTTTCTTTCTACGAGAAAGAACCTGTGCTAAGAAAGCGTATGTTTCTTTTTGTAAAGCTTTTCTTTCTAAGAAAAGGTTTGTGCTAAAAGAAAAACAAATAGGTTCTTTTGCTAAAGATTTTCTTTTTTAGAAAAGGTTTCTCGTGAAAATCTGTGTAATCTTGTGGTTATAAAAGGAGCTAAACAAATACTATAATAATTATGTTTGAGGAAAAATCGGTATTGGTGGATTTTTTTTGGTGACACGCCCTTTATGAGGGTAATAGACTTTTTGATAGAGAATACTGGCTACGACTACACGAAGACAGAGATTGCGAAAAGGTCGGGGATTGACTGGAGTACCCTTTCCAAAATGTTGGATAAGATGGAAAGGTATCGATTAATTGTGTCGGTAAGAAAAGAAAAGGAGAAGTTATACAGGCTAAATGAGAAAAATAGTTTGGTAAAAGATTTGCTAAGTCTGGAACTGGATTTGATTGATGAATATTCTGAAGAAGAGATGGTTGTTCCTGTTAATGGTTGATTTTGAAAAAATACAAGTTCAACGATGTTTAAACCCCCTGAGAAGACATTTTTGGGTCATGCCCCAATCCCGTGTCTGAGAAGAATTAAACTCTTTATATCCTTCATTTACACTTATTAGCTTCACACCACCCGGTTTTATCCATTTTATTGTTATATCGTCTCCTGCATCCACAGGTGTAAATACTACTACCTTGCCTCGCTCATAATCCCGCTTTTTCAATATCCCAAGCCCAAGAATTTCCTCACCTTCGCCTTTGTCTTTGTCTTCGTCTTCGTCTTCGCATATTCGGTCGAAAAGCCCCAATATTCTACCTTCTTCTGGAAACCACTCTAAAATAGAGAACTCAAAATCCCGGTCCTTTGCTGCTCTGAAATATCTGTTATACGCCTCTTCACGCAGTGCTTTTCTCTCTTCTCTCGTCCTGCTTCTTGCTTCATTCGACATCCGTAGCTTAATGACCTTTTCAGTCAGATGCGGTAAGATATGCCCCAGTTCATCCTCTTTCTCTATCGCAACGACAAAAGAAGGTTTTATCTCCTTTACTTCGGACAACTTTAACCTCAACCCATCTTCTCCTTCTATCCAGCCCGTTGAATCCACGAGTATAACGTCAGCATTTAGTTCTTTTGCTTTCTTCACAGCCGCCGCTGCTCCTTTTACGCATTCTCGCATACACCCGTTAGGCGATGTATTTCCAACGAAATAGAGGCTGTGAAGCGGCACTTCTGAAAGTTTTTTTATTCTCTTTTCCAGAATACCCATGCCTATGCAACACGGGGGTCCTATGTCACTTTGACCCACGTCGGCATCCACAACAGCCACGTTTAGCCCTTGCTCATAAAGCCGGTTTGCAATAGAAGTAACCGTGTACGTCTTTCCCACATCCACGCCACCGAGCATGAACAGCGTTAACGGCTTTTGCCCTTGCCTTATCTCTTCCTTCACTTCTTCTTCAATAGCCCTGAAGCTCATGTTTCCGATAATAAATTTACTGGCGAATCTATGTTATGCATGCGGGGGGCGTGATTTGAACACGCGGACTCCTACGAGACAGGGTCCTAAGCCCTGCGCCTTTTCCTAACTCAGCAACCCCCGCATCAATATTTCTATACAACTCAACTACAGAAAAGGTTCACCTCATCATATCTTCAATCAACCTTCTCAAAAATCCTTTCCGCTTCCTCTCGCCGTAATCTACTATCTTCTCCCTTTTTATCCCGCTTCGCTCCTTTGCTATCCTTATTGCCAATTCCTTCCCTCCTAAATGGTCAATCAAGCCCATCTCTTTTCCTTCTCTACCCAGGTATGCCTTACCAGTGGATAACTCCTTTACTTTCGCATCATCCAATTTCCTGTTCTTTGCTACGGCATTCAAGAAACTATCCTGAATCTCATCCAATTCCTTCTTCACCAACTCCCGCTCTTCTTCCGTCGGTTTCTCATACGGCAGTCCCAAGCCCTTATGGATACCCGTTTTTAGCGTCTCAACGTCTATGCCAAACTTCTTCATCAATTCTCCGATGTCCGGTCTTATGCTCATAGCTCCTATACTGCCCACCGTGCTCAGCTCATCCGCGACAATTTCGTCACATGCACTTGCTACCCAATAAGCGCCCGAAGCTGCATGTTCTCTCACCCATGCTATTGCAGGCTTTTCCATATTTTCTATACAGGTTGCTATTTCCTTGGATGCAAATGGCGTCCCGCCGGGAGAATTTATCTCAAATATCACCGCTTTTATCTTCCTCTTATTCTCTACTTCCTCTATATCTTTTATTACTTCCGTAGATGCGGACATGAGCCCGAAAACCGATTCCTCTGACGTAATCATCCCTTTTATCGGGATTATCGCAATTGTTCCTTTTTCTTTCATTTTACGTATGTTTTTTATCCGAGATTCCCGAGAAATGATTCATTTTTATATTGCCTCTTTTTTCACTATCGTAAAGGACTTTAGTATTGAATATAACCATCGGTTTTTAAATTTTTCAGATTGTAATTTACAATCCCAAAGTTATCATTAAGATGAAACGCAAAGAGAGATTGAAAGACACCGGAAAAAATGAATGAACTATCATCGAGAATAAGCGAATGGATAAGAGAAAGAGTGAAAACCGCAGGTGCTAAAGGCGTGGTCCTGGGAATGAGTGGTGGACTTGACTCCTCTGTCACTGCGGTATTATGCAAAAACGCCTTTCCTGATGCCACGCTTGGTTTGATATTACCCTGCTTCTCCTCGAAAGAAGACGTAGAGCATGCGAAAATGGTTGCGAAGCAATTTGGAATAGAAACGAAGGAAATAGAACTCTCTTCTGCTTTTAAAACTTTGTTCGGCGGGTTAGAAGAGCGAGAATACGATGTAGATTTAAAAAGAGAAGGAAAAGAAGAAATGGATATTGCAGTTGCTAACCTGAAACCTCGTCTCAGGATGATTTGCCTTTATTACTTCGCAAACAAGCTCAATTATCTCGTAGTTGGCACTGGAAACAAGAGCGAGCTTTCTATTGGCTATTTTACCAAATACGGCGATGGTGCTGCGGACATACTACCGCTTGGCGATTTGCTGAAAACAGAAGAAAGGAACCTGGCAGAGGAGCTTGATATTCCAAAAGAAATAATAGAGAAGATGCCCGGTGCAGGGCTGTGGAAGGGTCAAACAGACGAATCCGAGATAGGAATGAGTTACGATGTGCTGGATAAAAGCATCTTAGCATTAGAAAGTGGCGCTTTTAGCGGTTGCGACCCGGAATTAGTGGCAAGAGTAAAAAGGATGGTGGAAGCTTCGAGGCATAAAAGAGAATTAATACCTGTTTTTAAAAAGGTTTAACAAAGAACTACTATTTTTCTTTTCGCCTTCTTCGTTTCTTTCTTCCTCAAGAATACTCGCTCGCCCGTAGTCATATCCACGCATTCCATTCCTTTCCCTTTTATCACCTTCTCTACCGAAACTACTTTATCCTCTATTTCCAACAACGTTCCTTCCCCGAACCCCGGTAGTCTGACAGAAAAGGACACACGGTATATATTCCTGCCGTCTTTCCTGCCATACAATTTTCGACTCTCTGAAAAACTCCCGCCTAATTTCTTCACTATCCACCTTGAAATCCTCCGACCACAATCCATGCTGCTGACGTATATATCCAACCCCTCCTTCAACGTCCTCTCTTCAGAAACAAAATCCGCCTCACCTAACGAGGAATACGCAATCTCTTCTGCCATAGCGAGTTCTTCATCCGTTGGAATCCTATCCTCCGCTCTTATTTGCACTATACCCACGTAGTATCCCCCTGCTATCTTACTGCATCTATCACAAGTCTCTTTTTTAAATGTAACTTCTACTTCCCCTCTTTCCTCTATTTCTACACCCTTTATCTCCGCTTTTACGTCCAAAGACACACTCGCTTTATTCTCATCAGCTTTTATCTCTTTTCCCAACCCCGCCACTTCTACCTTACATTCGTATCCATACCGCTTTCTTATTTCTTTCCTTACCGAATCCACAACCACTTCCTCTATGCTCGTTCTCTCTTTACCTTTACCCTTGAAATAACCACCACAATTCTCGCACACGCTTACTCGTATCTCCAATTCCTCCGCTTCTATTAATCTTATATCCTTCGTGAAGCACTCTTTGCATAAAGAATCAAAAAGTTCATCTGTTTTTTTACCACACTTCGGGCAAAATCTACTCCATTTCTCTCTCTCTTTCATATCGCTCTGTTATAAAAGCTCGCTTTGCTTTATATTTCACTTTCGCCTCGTCATAGCCGTATTCTTCCACGAGCTTCCCCAGCAATCTCTTTTTACTCCCCCCCTTCAGACCCAATTCCTCCATTACGCCCTTAACTATCCTCTCTTTTTCTTCGCTCATTCCACGATTATCATTTAAAGATATTCCACATTATAAATTTTTCCGGTTCAAAATCTTTTTATATACCCATTTCCTATTTATGAGATATATCTCAAAATTGAGATGCGATGAAGATGAAGATAAAGATGAGCGGGGACATGATGTTCTCGTTAAGGAAACTTGCTTTGTTAGGTGCGGTAGGGCAACCTGTTAAGTTGTCCTCTGTTCATTTCGCAGAAGCTATTAAATCAAGCGTGCAAACTGCTGGAAGGAGACTCCAGGAGCTTGAACGTGAAGGTTTCGTGCATAGAAGAATAACTGCGGATGGGCAGTGGATAATACTAACAAAAAGTGGGATAGAACACCTGAAAGAAGAATGTTACGAATACCAGGCGATATTTTTTACTACGCAGAATGTCGAGCTCGAGTTCGTTGGATGCGTGATTACAGGGTTGGGAGAGGGGGAATATTATACAACGCGGGATGAATATAAAAGGCAATTCGAGGTTAAATTGGGTTTTACTCCTTTCCCGGGCACTTTAAATCTCAGATTGGGCTCACAAAGTATAGCGGCGAGGGAGATTCTGGACGTGTGGAAAGGAATAGAAATAGCGGGTTTTGAGTCGGAAAAAAGGACTTTTGGCGGTGGCAAGTGCTTCTCGTGTAAAATAATAAACGATAGAGCAGAGGGGATAAAAAGTGCCGTTATCATTCCTGCACGCACACACTATCCCGAAGACGTGCTGGAGATAATTTCTCCGGTTTACCTGAGATGTGAACTTCAACTAAAGGACGGAGATGAGATAAAAGCAAGGGTGATGACATGAATATGAACGGTGTTAACATCCCGGAGTCAGTAAAGAAGGGTATAGAAGATGTAAAAAAGGGCAAGCTCGTGTTAATATACGATGCGGAGGATAGAGAGGGTGAGACTGACTTTGTAATGCCCGCTTCTTTTATGACGTCGAGAAAAGTCGCTTATTTTAGAAAGGAGGCAGGTGGGCTTATATGCGTTGCCATTCATCCCGTTGCGGCGGAAAAACTTGGTCTCCCCTTCATAAGTGATATTTTAAGAAACGTGAACGGTAGCTTCTCCTCTCTAAGGAAAATAGTGGAAGAAAAGGGTGACCTTTCATACGATAACCGCTCTTCATTTTCACTATGGGTGAATCATCGTGATACAGTCACGGGCATAACTGATAGAGACAGGACATTGACGATAAAGAAGGTAGGTGAGGCGGTGGAGGGAGTATTAAACGGTAACTCTTACGACTTTTACACTGAATTCAGAACACCCGGGCATGTTTCGATATTAAGGGCTGCGGATGGGCTACTCGATGAGAGAAGGGGGCAGACCGAACTTTCCGTGGCATTGGCGTTGCTTGCTGGTATATCGCCTGCAATGGCAATATGCGAGATGCTGGACCGTGAATCGGGAGATGCTCTTTCCAAGGCTGATGCAATAGCTTTCGCATCTGAGCGAGATATGGTTTTTATGGAAGGAAAGGAGATAGTAGAGGCATGTATATCTTCCCGCATTTAAATGCTGCTCGAATTAAGCAATATTGCTAAAGTTTGTAACACCCATCTTGTTAATATTATCACAAGGTGTATCGGCGATAACGCCTTTTATTACTCCCTTTATAAAACCCACGCTATGACGATGTCAAAGAAGAAGACGCCTCTGTTTTATCTGCCTATACGCTTACATATTCATAGGCATTTGCAGGGGGAAGCATGGTCTGTCGAACGGAAATTGCTTATTTAGCACCCACCAAGAAATGGCTGTTGCTCTTCGCCGTCAGCGATGCAAGTTCAGTCCCGAGGACGAAAACCGCCTGCTTGTGCTCTTCTTTGCTTCGGTGCACCTGAAAAGGGGAGATGCCCAGCTCGTTGTACTTCGCGAAATCACAGTCCACGCCATTCTCCTCACAATGCTTCTTCAATTGAGCCAATAACAAATGCAAATGTACCAGCTCTTCTTTTTTCATGTTTCACACATTTTATGTATGTTTTCTTCTTTAAGATAAAGCTTATGGGTACATTTCCACTGGAATGACATGTAAAAAACTTAAATAATATCACAAAAATATTTTTAAATGCCGCTGTGGCTTAGAGGTAGAGCGGCTGATTCGTAATCAGCAGGTCGTGGGTTCAAATCCCACCAGCGGCTTTGTTTAATCAAAGAAAGATTTTAGGGCTGTTTCTCTTTTTCGTGTGCCCCAACGCCACAAAAAAAAAGGAAAGACTTTTAAAACGGTTGATTTTATGTTTATCTCATGGACAAGATAAAAGAAGTGATGGAAAAGATAGGTGCGCCTGACCATGAATCAATGCGACTGGCGAGGGTGCGACAGGATACACTCACAAAACCAGAGCGTAGTTTGGGCATTTTGGAAGACCTTTCGGTGAAGGTTGCGGGCATTACAGGGAATTTCATGCCGGAGATAAAGGAGAAGGTGATAATAACAATGGCTGGTGACCACGGCGTTGCGGACGAAGGCGTGAGTGCTTATCCCCGGGAAGTAACACCGCAAATGGTTTATAATTTCTTGAGGGGCGGTGCGGGAATAAACGTTCTCGCAAGGCATATCGGTGCAAGGGTGGTCATCGTGGATATGGGCGTAGCGGCAAATATTGAGCCACATCAAAAGCTGGTTGTTAAGAAAATCGCTTACGGCACCGCCAATATGACCGGGGGACCTGCTATGAGCTATGAAGATGCAAAAAGGTCCATAGAAGCGGGAATAGAAGTTCTGGAGCGCGAGATAGAGAAAGGTGTAGATATAGTGGGCACAGGTGACCTGGGGATAGGAAATACAACACCGAGCAGCGCGATCGTATCTTTTATAACAGCGGAGAAAGTGGAAAAAGTAACCGGGCGGGGAACGGGTTTAGACGATGAAGCGCTTAAGAGTAAGATAGGAGTAATAAAACGAGCGTTAGAAGTTAATAAACCAGATAGAGAGGACGCAATTGATATTTTAGCGAAAATAGGTGGGTTTGAGATAGGAGGACTGGCGGGAGTGATGCTCGCCGCCGCATCGCGCAAAATACCGGTTGTTATAGATGGGTTCATTTCCGGCGCCGCCGCGCTTATCGCATACGAGTTAAACTCGATGGTAAAGGATTACCTCATCGCATCGCATCTCTCGGTTGAGAGCGGGCATCGTGCCATGTTAGACTATATTGGTCTCGAACCGCTGTTCAATCTGAATATGCGTCTGGGAGAAGGGACCGGCGCCGCTCTTGGGATAAGTATCGTAGAAGCTTCTTGTAAAATATTGCGGGAGATGGCTACGTTTGAAGAAGCAGGTGTCGCGGAGAAGGGATAAAAAATACCAGGTTGAAGCGAGTGGTATTGTTTGGTTCGAGGAGCAGAGGAGACTTTTAGCCGCACCGGCTTATTTACCCCCGATCAATTAACCATTCTGACATTCAAATTCTCAAAATGCTTATCAGAAGTATAAATCTCCTCTATTCCCTTCCTTTCCATTAAAAGATAAGCAAGAGCATCGTTAATGCTAACTCTCTTATCATCTGCAAACAAAACACTTTCCATATAATCTTTATCGCTTACCTCTTCGACAATAACATTTCTCTTAAGCAATATATCCTTCAAGAACGAGATCGCAAAGCTGAGATTCGCGGCATCCTCCAATACATTTGCAACCTCACTTAAATGCACTACCGTTGTTATAACTTCTTCCCCCTCGTTTACCCTTTTGAATATCTCTTTTGATGCGTTTTTTATCTTCTGCTCTTTTTCGTTTAGTTCTCTCTTAGGTTTTAACACTGCGTAGATGAAAACATTTGCATCAATGAACCTCATTTCTCCTTCCTCAACTCCTTCCTCACCTTGTGATAATCCTCAAAGGTATCAACCTCTACTTCTACTGAATCCACATATTTAGACAAATCTACATCTCTCGGAAAGATTTCTACTTTCGCGCTCTCTTCTACAACCATCACTTCGTCACTTTTCATTCTCCTTCTCCACGAAACAGGTAATACAACCCTACCCTGGGAATCTACTTTCTTAATTTCCACTTTCATTTTTAATCACCATTTTATAATTTGATTTTCCTCTATTTAAACTTATCTTTGTATTTGTTCTCTTTTTTTTTCGTCATCTCCGCGCTCTCTGCGTTCTCAGCGGTAAACCGAGAAAATACTACTTGCCATTCCCAACTCATAACCCGTATTTATATTTACAGCGAGTAAAGGGACATTAAACACAAAAGGTAAATTCCTTTTCGCGTTAGTAACGACGTTCAAGCCAACTGCAATCAATTCCCTATTCTCGTATTCAAACACGTAAGATGGAACCACATAAGAAGGGATTATATCCCGCGGAACTGCGCCCGTAATACTGATGTGCCTACTCTTCTCGTAATAGAAATCAATAATTGCATCAATATGCTCGCCCTTTATGAAAGGAATATCGCATGCGACGGATACGAATTCCGGATGACGCGAAAGCAAATAGCGTAAATCCGCATGATAACCTTCTCCTGGTGTTTCTATTGCATTACAATCTTCCCTCTCGCAGTATTTTCGTGTCATTGGAGCGTTCGTAGAAGTGGCGATGAAAAAATCTTCCGCTTTTGATTCTCGGACACTTTCTATAACTATATCTATCATCTTCTTGCCCCCTATCTCTATGACGCCTTTATCTTTACCCAGCCTGCTGCTCTTTCCCCCCGCAAGGATTATTGCTATCATTCAAACTTTTTTTTAAAAACAGTTTAATCAAAAATAATATGATTTTTAATGTGATGCAATACTTGTTTTCCTGCACTTCACCCGGTCCCCTTTCTCCGCCAATATCTCAAAACCTTCGGGAATGCTCACGTCCACACGAGAGCCGAAACAAATCTTTCCTATTCTTTCTCCTCGCCTTACTTCCTGCCCTTCTTCCACCTCGCACTTTATTTTCCGCGTAAAAAAGCCCGCTATTTGCACTACTTTTATATCACCATATTTTGTCTCAAGTTCTATTGTATTTTTCGTGTTGAAATCGCTACTGCGGAGAAAAGCGGGCTTAAAAAATCCTTTTTCCGGCGTGATTTTTTTCACTACGCCATCTAACGGTGCGGCGGTGACGTGCACGTTATGAAGGTGCATGAATATGGAAATAGTTCTGCTTTCTCCTTCTATTCTTATTACCCTTCCGCTCGCCGGCGACAGCATCTGTTCGGTCATATCTTTTTGAAATCCCAAATCCTAATATATACCAATACTACCAACTTGTTCATTTTGTCTTTGTTTTATTAATGATTGCACTCAAGATGTTTATAATCTCCTGAGCTTCCTTTCTTGCTATTGCCATTTTATTAACGAAATCACGTTTTGTAACTGTACCATCTGCTTCTTCCACATTAGCGCCGATAGAAGTGCCAGACTTTACAATCTGTGTCCGAAGCACATCACAAACCCTATTTTGCGGGAGCTTTTCTGCTATTTCCAAAACCCTTTGGGCAAAACAGAATGCCCTTTCCCGTATATCATATATTTTCCCTTCTTTGGGATTTGGAAATTGGGATTTACTTGGGATTTGGTAGTATTTGTCATTGGGATTTTTCATGTTTTTGTCACCTCTAACATTTTACCTGAATCCGTATCTTCCCACCAGAGGCACGAAAAGAACGTCGCATTTTCTCTCCCTCTCTATTCCATTTCTCTTATTCACAAGATATAACTCTTGCATGTATCTCCCGATGGGTATAATCATCTTCCCGTCCACTTTCAACTGTTCAAGCAGCGGTGGAGGCACATCCGGGGCAGCACACGTAACGCTTATTTTGTCATACGGCGCATGTTCCGGCAGTCCAAGCGTTCCGTCACCAGACGTCACCGTCACTTGCGTATAGCCCGCTCGCTTCAGGTTCTCCCTCGAATATTTCACTAACCACATTATCCGTTCTACGGAATATACGTGCCCCTTTTCTCCTATTAGCTCTGCAATGACGGCAGCGTGGTATCCCGAGCCCGCGCCAATTTCAAGCACTTTCTCGCCCTTCTTCAATGCCAGATAATCACACATCATCGCGACCATGTGTGGTGCGCTTATCGTTTGTCCTTCCCCGATAGGCAATGGATAATCGGTGTATGCCTGGTCGCTAAGATGTGGCGGGACAAAAAGGTGTCTTTTGACTTGCATCATCGCTTCTAACACCCTCTCACTAACACCCTGTCCCCTGAGAATATCCACCATCCCCCTCCTTTCTTCCTCATGTTCTCTTTCCTCTTCCATCTTTCAACCATTATGAATTATGAATTATGAAGCTACAAGGGCAATTCGTAATCGTCCATTCGTAATCCGTAAATTTCCTTCTCCTCTTCTTCTCGCCTTTTCCGCTCTAAGAAAGAGTAAACCGCGCTATGAGGTGCACCATTTATCAGCATCTCTATTGCGTCACTCGCAGGTCTTATCTGATGCGAATAACCTATTATGCCTATTGTCTTCCCATAAACAGACATTTTAACACCTGATATGTCCTCTATCACTCTTCTCGTTCTTCCATTTCGCCCTATTACACGCCCTTTTACTCTTTTTAGCGTCTTTGCCGTGAGATGAGCGATGGAAATGACGTCGAATAAAAGCAGCTCGTCATCAAGAAGTGCAAAAGCGTTTTCAGGAGAAAAGCCCCGACCTATTGCCCTTACCACGTCTGCAACTCTGAGCGCCTTTAAAGGGTCTCCGCCTTCTAAACCTTCTATACACACCTCACCCTCATCACTATCCACGTCTATCCTTGTCCCCGATTTTTTTTCTATATCTTCTTTTACGATTCCATTATGACCGATTAGCACGCCTATTCTATCCTGAGGAATCCTAACATACTGCGTTACCATTTTACCTCTTCACCATCTTCGTTACTTCATCTTCTGAATGGTCTAAACCAAGTTTGTTAAAGAACGTAACGATATTTCTTACGTCACGCTTGAGGAACGCATCAGCATTAGGATGCTCTAAAAGTAGCGATTGCCCCATATCTATCATTACCGGCTCTATCTCTATTTCAGCCGCATTTACTCCTGCAACTTCTTGCTCTGCATACCCTTTCATCAATATGTTGAACTCACTGAGGTCCGCATGCACCATCCTCCCCTTCTCATACATGATTCTCATATAGGAAAAGATACGCAAAAAGAGTTCTTCGAGTTCAAAATCAAGCGCAAGCACTTCTAAGGGGACGTCTCTCAACTTCGGCGCTGCTATCCCTCCTTTTCCTATAAACTCCATTATCAACACGTTTTTATCACATGCAATCGGCATGGGAACCCGAACTCCGACGTCAAACGCTCTTTTCAGGTTCTTAAACTCTTTACGAGCCCATGCAAATACGATGCTTCTGTGGTCCCTCTTTATATTTTCAAACCTCGGGTCGCCAATTATATACTCAAGCATGGCATTGAAGTTAGAGGTGCTTATTTTATACATCTTTATCGCTAATTCCTCCTCCCCTGCCCCTATCGCATGAAATATAACGGCTTCCTTACCTCTACTTATGGGACCACCCAATGCTTTTATTATCCCCTTTTTTGAGAATTTATACAGTGTTTCCAGGGTGGGGACGTCGAGAACGTACAGCTCCGTTTTTCTATCCCGGTAATCCTTATTCCTCCTTTTACCTTTGGGTAATTGCTTCTCTTCCCTCTTTAGCCATTTCTCTACTTCAAGTAGCCCTTCTTTCTCAGCCATTCCGCCTGTGGTCTTTTATATCGGTAGATGAGGTCAGCCTTTGCATCCTGAAAGTCCCAGGGAACTATTATTACTACGTCACCAACTTGTACCCATTGTCTCCTCTTTAACCTACCGGGGATTCGAGCCATTCTTTCTATCCCATCCACGCACTGCACTGTTACTCTTCTCCCACCTAACATCTTCTCGACTATGCATAACACTTCCCTCTTCCTTTTTTGCGGGATACGTACGCGTATAACCTCTTCTGTTTCTTCTATATTAGCCAATTTTTCATCCTCTCGCTCTTCAGTGCCCTTGGGAGGGAAGGGAAACATTTAAATATAATGTAACCATAGATATTATGAAAGGGTAAGGTATTAATAAATTTAAGCATCTAATAATAGAAGAAGAGATGAAATCAAGGAAAAGGAAGGGCATTTTAGCACGACTATTTAGGGTTTTCGCTTTCAGGAAGAAGACGGCAAAAATTGGACTCTACGGACCGCCGAATGCGGGGAAAACGACTTTAGCGAATAGAATAATCCATACTTTTGTGGATGAGAACGAGGATATGGGTGTATCCACGGAGGTACCGCATGAGACGAGAAGAGCAGTCAGAAGGGGCGGGATTCTCATAGACCTGAGGTCGAAGTCCGTGCAAAATCCCGGCTCCCATTCAAATCCGGACTCGAAGTCAAAGAGGGAAAGAGCAAAGTTGAAGCTGGACGTGGTTGACACCCCGGGATTAGCGACAAAGATAGATTTTCACGAGTTCATGGCTTATGGTTTAGAAGAAGAGGAGGCGAAAAGGAGGGCGAAAGAGGCGACTGAAGGCGTTATAGAGGCAATAAAGTGGCTCGACGATATGGACGGCGTTGTGCTCCTGATGGATTCTACCGAAGACCCGTACACGCAAACTAACATCGTCCTCATCGGGAATATGGAGGCACGCGGCACCCCGGTTATTATCGCGGCAAATAAAATGGATTTATCGGATGCCGCTCCACAAAGGATAATAAATGCCTTCCCTCAGCATCCCGTCATACCTATATCAGCATTGAAAGGTGAGAATATGGAGAAGTTGTATGAGGAAATGGCGAGGAGGTTCGGGTGATAAACGATGGAAATAAAGATGGATCTGGTATCGGAAGAAAGAATAAATTCAATGGGCTCGATGGAGAAAATAAGATTTGTGCTGGAAGGCGTGAAGTCGGGTAATATAGTGGTGTTGGAGGGTGGTCTGACGTCTGAGGAGCAGATGAATCTGATAGAACTCACGATGGCAGAGGTGAGCGAAGATTTCCCGGGAATAGAGATGAGCGGCTATCCAAGTAAGAAGGGGTTTTTAAATATGAGAAGAAAGGCACGGCTCACCGTGATAGGACCTGCGAAAATAATGCGCACGATGAAGAAGGAAAAGGACTTGATAAGTGCGGTAATTTCTGCATTCTGAAACCACAAGATTACACAAGATTAACACAGAACTAAAATAAGCAAACAAAAAACGTAATCTGTGTAAATCCGTGTAATCTGTGGTTTGAAAAGAGCCACACAAATATCAAAAGGAAAATGCATAAATGTCTGAAATGCGGGAAAAAATTTGAAAAGATAATGGAAGAGATGTTGGGGGGTTGTCCGGAGTGTGGGGGGAACCTATTCCTGTATGTAAGAGAAGGAGAAGAGCGTATAAAAGCAGCGGATTTGGTGGACCGGATAAAAATAGAAGAAAAGGTGCCTTTAGAGTGTGAGAAGATAGAAAGCTTAAGAATTTTGAGCCCCGGCGTATATGTACTCAATCTGGATGCGTTGTTAGAGCGGAAGGAGATAGTAATGGGGATAAAGGAGGATGGTTCTTACGCAATCCATTTACCTTCTTTATTTGGAAGAAAGAATGCGGCGAAACGTAGATGAGATTTTGAGTTCATCATAGACCTCTTTTCCTTGTAATCGCCACGTAGTGAAGACGGAAGCGATGTAAATACAAAATAAGATATGATATAACTGTATAAATGCCAACGACGGAAATGGAGTCCAGACAGGGATACCGATACATCCCGTTTATCACGCTGTCAGAGCTAAAGCAGCGTGTTTGGATTACGCTTTCGGGCTGCAACTTCAAATGTAAAGGCTGTTTTAGCATTGCTCGTGACACGGTAGGCGAGTCGATGCCCGTTGAAAGATTAATAAGTTGGGTGAAGAAATCAAATCGAGCTTACAAGGGCAATACGCTACTGGAAGAGGCTGTAATTACTGGAGGCGAACCCACTCTGGATAGGAGCTTTTTGCTTGACGTCGTGCTAAATCTCAAAATGCATGTAGGAGTGAAACACATTACGCTATCTACGAATGGATATTTATTGGACAGGAAATATGTAATGGGACTGAAGGATGCCGGTCTTGATGAAGTTAAACTTGACATAAAGGCATACAATGATTCAATCCACCAGTGGTACACCTGTATGTCCAAGCGTCCGGTTCTTAAGGCGGCAAGATACCTCTGTGAAAGCAAACTCGATTTCAGGGTCGAAACGGTCTTGATGCCGGGGATTGTGGATGTGGAAGAAATCGAGCGAATTGCTTCCTTTTTAGCACGAATTGAACCTGGAATAAAGTATAAAGTCGTCAAGTTTGCACCAGGTGAAGCGAGGGAAAAAGTAACAAGAAGACCAGGTGACTATGAGATTCAACTTGCGGTTAATTCGGCTTCAAAATACCTTAGGAACGTTGCCGGAGGAAAAGCATGTGTCCAGCAATTTGCTTCTCTGGAATCGAGAGAAGAGGAGACGAAAAAATGGATTAGGGTGTATCCGGATATGAAAACAGAAACAATAATTGCGAAACCGGGTTGGGGTTCGATGAACAGCTTAGGAGTTGTTACCTAACAGCTTTTTTCAGGATATAATCTTCTTTGTCATAAGGATGTGCATGCCCTTCAGGGCATTGATGTATATTACCCACATAGATAGATGTTGCAAATGACTGAGGATTTGTCCTGATACCAACTGGGAACTCAACACCGCACGTCTTGCATTTAACATATAAATCATGAGGTGTAGTATCAGTTGGGATGTCTTCTTGTGCAACCTTAAGAGATTGTCCTTTTATCATAATATTAGCTCCTAGCTCCGTTTTAGAAAAAGCCCGAATGTACTCTTCTAAGTCCCTATACCAAACAACTCCTCCGTCAAAGTGACAAAGGTCTTTTACGAGTTGCACAATATTAACATCGGGATTCACAACGATTAGCCCTTCAAGATCGTTGTTAGAAAATGCTTCTAAGAGGAGCTGCTTTGTCGAGAAATCGCTAGGCGAAAAAGAATATCCGATCACTACTAATCTCTTGCACCGTGATAGTGCATTCTTTGCCATTTCCCATATTTGCTTGAAAGGAGGCTCTCGGAAATATTTATCCTTGTATAAAGTAGGAGTAATGATGATTGGGTCAATATACCATCCATGATGATCAGGTGGTTCGTTAAACCACCAATGACCCTGAACGAGGATGATTTCATGTTCTTTTTCTCCGAGAGTTGGTTGCTCTTCGCCGGGAAATGTTGGAAAGCTGCGTACTGGTAAGTATTTAAACCAATTCAAAGAACCATGTAGCTTCAATATGGGCCAAGAATATAGTTTATTTTGGGGATGAGAATAGAACCTTTTTCCATCTACATATTTACTTACCCCTGCTTGGTATAATTGAACCTCATCGAAAGTTATGCCATAGCCTAAGGGTCTATTCCAATTGGAATGGCTATAGGCAAGTAATTCGTCAGGTATTTCAAAGTCTTCGGAAGGCGTCCTGTCATGAAACGGTCTAGGAATTGAGGGATTTACTCCTGAAGCTGACTCAATTATAGATTCAATAATGCAATCATAGTTGAAAGTAAGAATAGTAGGGTGCTCATGAACGAGAATGCGTCCAAAATTATACATGCTAAGGTTGAAGCCAGAATATTCAAAGTCTGAAAGAACCTCGGCTAAAAAAGACTTCAAACGAAATTCAATCGCCACCAGCCGCTTGTATTCCTCCTGATCTTTTCGACAGGCTTCCTCTTTTTGGCGTTCAAGAAGAGTGAAACATTGTTCAAGATCAAAAGGTGCATTTGCTAAGTCACTTTTTGTCTTCTTCCAGTATTTTTCAATGTAGTCATACACTACCTGAATCCTGTTGGTATAGTGCGCATCAGAGTATTTTTTCTTTTTTAAAGCAATTTGAAGCAAGTTTGTAATCAGAGGGGGCTTCTGGTTGTCAAAATCCTTTATTGCTTGGTTAACACCTGCTCCTAGCAAATAGACTATGCCATTCATTATCTCACCTCTTTATTTCTTTTAGATAATTTTAACTAACTTTTGCACTTAATAATTATTTAGAAAGAAGAAAGGCTTTAGCATTTATGTAAAATGTAGACAACATATATAAAGGAGAATGACGGAGACAAAAATCAAAACAAGAATTAACAGAGGATACAGATACATCCCGTTTATCACGCTGTCCGAGCTAAAGCCACGAGTTTGGATCACGCTTTCGGGCTGCAACTTCAAATGTAAAGGCTGTTTTAGCATTGCTCGTGACACGGTAGGCGAGCCGATGACCGTTGAGCAGTTAATAAGCCTGATAAAGAACTCAGCAAGTGAATATTATGAAGATACACCGCTGGAAGAAGCAGTAATAACAGGCGGCGAACCTACGCTAAACAAACATTATCTCGTGGATTTGGTATCGCAGTTAAAGAAATTTGTCGGATGGATAGTGCTTGACACGAATGGACACCTTTTAGACGATGCTTACCTGAAAGAGCTAATAGAAGCGGGTTTGGCTGAAGTCATGTTTGACTTGAAGGTGTGGGATGAAAAACTGCATGAATGGTACACCGGACACTCGAATAAAAGAATATTAGCGAATATAAGAAATGCCTACGGTAAAATAAAGCTCGTGGTGAACACCGTCTATATACCGGGAATTGCGGATGACCGCGAAATAGAGCAGATAGCGAAGTTTTTAGCTGAAATAGACGATAAGGGTGAGATAGATTACAGGATAAATAGATTCAGAGCGGAGTTGAGCTACGAGAAAATATCAAGGAATCCATCTCCGGAGGAGATAGAGCATGCTTATTCGATTGTCGCTAAATATATGAAAAACTCGGTGATAGGCAAGAGTTGTGTGCGAGAACGGAAAATAGGCGTAAAAAGGGGTTGGATAACTGTATTTCCGGATGGGACTTTAAAAGGGCGGACTTTGGATGATTACCGGGAAGAGAATAAAAGGAGGATAAGGAAAAGGAATGCTGCTGTCATTTAACGGATGATAAGGAAATTCAGAAGGTCGGATTTGGAGGAAATTTTAAGAATAGAAGAGAAAGCATTTCCAAAATCGCCTTACGACGAGCTTATTTTTTTGCATTATGCGTCCGCATACCCCGATAATTTCATAGTATATGAAGAAGGTGAAGGAAAGGGCACGAATAAAATCGTTGGCTATATTATCTTTTATCCTGAAGGGCATATAGTGTCTATCGCAGTGCATCCTGCGTATAGAAGGAGAGGGATAGGGACCGAGCTTGTGACGGAGGTATTGAAAGTAACGAAAGGTAAGGCAAGTGTGGAAGTGCGCGCGAGCAACGAAGTGGCAAAGGCGTTTTATAAGCATTCAGGCTTCTCTTTGCGAACTATAATCCCGAAGTATTACGGCGACGAAGATGCACTTGTGATGGTGCGAACAGGTATGAACTCAAAAAATACCTAACATTTCTTCCTTATTCACGGTAGCTACGCAAACTACACTATCTGCCCCACCGTAATATACAAAATATTTATTCCTTACCTCACATGCACCGCAAGCAAATACAACACGAGGGACCTCGCCTCGTATTTCATAATCCGCTTCTGGTTCGAGAATAGGTTCGGGATGCCGGTATAACAATTTTGAAGGGTCATCCAGGCTGAGCATCGCCGCTCCCAATCTATATACTTTATCCTCATCAACTCCATGATATATCAGCAACCACCCCTTCTCGGTCTTTATTGGCGGAGCACCTGCACCAATCTTATAACTTTCCCAACTTCCTTCTTCTTCACACGGTGCCATAATTTCTCTGTCTCCATACCACTCGGTTAGGTTATCTGAGTAAGCAATCCCGATACCCATACGCTCTCCTTCTTGTGTTGGCCTATGAAGAAGCACATATTTACCTTCAATCTTATCAGGGAAGAGAACGGCATTCTTGTTATTCATCTCAGGCCACCATACGTCATATCTCCTCCAACTGATAAAGTTATCCGTGGATGCTAAGCCTACCCGTATCCCCTTCTCAGAATAAGCGGTATAAGTCATATAAAATATGTTTTCAAGTTTTACCAGCCTTGGGTCCTCACACCCCTGTGGTTCTAATATCACTTTCGGCGTGAAAACGGGTTTGTCAAAGCGAAAGAAGTTGAAGCCATCCATACTTACTGCATACCCTATTCTTGAAATACCATCCCGCCCTATACCCCGGTAGAGGAGGTGAAATAAACCCTTATCATAAACAACCGCAGGATTAAAAACATCTTCGGATTCCCAGTCATTCTCTGGCTTGGGCTTCAATATCGGGTTGCCTTCGTAACGCCTCAGCTTCATTCAGTTACAACCCCCTCTCCTTCAATACCCCGGTAAAAACGTCTATGTATATCTCTGCTATCTTCTCCGCAGACCTTATATGTGTGTACACCTCTTCCGCTTCTATAACTCTCTTTGCTATCCTCTCATCTTCACAAAAGGCAACCAATTTCCGGCACAGGTCCTCCGTATCACTATAATAAACCACTTCATCCTTCAATGGCTGGAAGTACTCGGATTGCTGTGGAATAAAGATCGGGCAATCAGCACCTATCGCCTGGAAGATTGTAGCGGAGATAAGCCTGTGGTATCTGTTCTGGTATTTATGAAAGATAACCGCATCCGAAGCAAATAGATAGTCGTCAAACCGCTCATCCGATAAAGTCCCCTCTTCACGAACGATCATCCATGGCGGTGCCGACTCCTTCTCAAGCATCTCGTAGCCCGGAGAAATCACAAATAATAAAACCACTTTAAACTTTAACTCTTCACATAAGTATCTCAAGTAGGGATAATATCCCCTCTGGCAGAAGGTGAAGATTATTTTCTTATCCATAGGCAAACCGAGTCTTTTTCTGCTTTCATACTTGTCCCCATGCCTTACAGGGAAACAGGGAAATGGGATGTATTCTGCATCAGGATAAACATCCTTCAGGAACTCTTGCCGCTCACCGAAGTAAACCACTTTATCCCAGGGAAACTGATAAAACCATGTTTCCTCCGGTAACTTATCTTCGTGAACGATATGAACCGTTCTCGCCCGATTTTTTATCATGGGAAATATCCTGGCGAGCTGTTCTACGGGGAGAGTCCTTAAGTCCTCCACTACAAAGATGTCAAAATCTGTCGTGAGAATGGGTCTCGGGTCCAGGAAGTTTTTTCCAAAGCATCTTATTACATAACGTCCGTCTTTACCCGTAAATTTGTCTTCGCCGAACTCATCCTTAAGAAAACTGAATACGGTTACTTTATGCCCCATCTCCAGCCATGCCTTCACCAGCGCTTTTGCATGCACCGCAGCGCCAGTTTCAACGTTCCATGATGTCATCACTGCAATCTTCATTTGTTCTCCACTTCGCTTAATAACAAGTTAGAAAGAAAGTACTATATATAGTTTGCCTATTGCCCCTATTGGCTGAGCTGATTTCAACTCCTCAAAACGTCTTCAAACATCCTTATAAACTTTTTCGCGATTTTTTCCACCGAATTCTCTTTCACATATTGCTCCGCATGCTTCAAAACCTCTTCCTTCAAATCTTCTTCTTCTATGAGCCTGATAACTTTCTCCTTTAACTCTTCCCTATTCTTATATTTCACTATCTCTTTACCCATTAGTTCTACATATCCCACTTCTGGAGCGACAATAGGTGTGAGCGCCCCCAAACATTGGAAAACCGTGCTGGAGACCACAATGTCTTCTGTTTCCGACTTTGCCAAAAGGAAGATATCCGCAGCACGCAAATATTTATATATCTCTTCATATTCCGGTCTTCCCCTCCGAACTTCTAAGAACTCACTTTCCGGCGGTAAATCGCCATAAGACCGAAGAACCAAATATTTCAAGTCGTATCTTTCTTTTAATTCGTTCGCTAACCACAGATAATCCTTATACTCGTATAGAGGCTGTTTTCCAAAGGAGAATAGAATAGTCTTTTCGTCTGGAATGCCAAGCTCATTCCTTGCTCTCTTTTTGCCGTTATCTCCTTTAACTTTAGCGACTGGACGACATGGAAAAGGAATTATATGGAACTTCTCCTCTGGATATTTTCCCTTTAGCGCGTTCTTATAGCGAGTGTCGAAGCATACAATTGCGTCGAAGTTTAGCTTATAGAAGCCTTCACATATCGACAGATTTCCCTCATGCCATACAAGCACTTTCTTTGCACTTATCTTTGGGAATATCTGCACCAGATTCGGGATGGGCATCAGTTTCAAATCCTGGATAACGAGCACGTCGTAATCTTCTTTCCACAGCCTCTCGTCTATCCATCCTGTTTTTCCGATAGTCTCTGGCTGCTCGTAGCCCCGTATTACAAACTCCTCATCCTCTTTCTCTATGGGATTATGATGCCAATCCGTCGCGGATTCTAATGTAGGGGCAAATACGGTGAGGTCATGTTTTTTCACCCATTCCATTCCCACGAGTTCCGCATGCGCAGATATGCCACAGGTGGCATTCCATCGGCTCATCATCGCTATTTTCATTTTCTCCCCAATATCACCTCTACACGATGAATCCTGCCATCCGCATACACAGGAAGGATATTTGACTCATATTTCTCATCATCTATTCTTATTTCTCGCACTCCATGTTGCACACCTTCTGGATTATTCACAGTTATATCATATATTGCATTCCTGAACCTTCTCTTTATTTTATACGATGACCATTCGGCAGGTATGCACGGGTCAATCTTAAGACCGTCAAGCTCAGGTCGAACACCCAATATGTAATCCACGCAAGCACGCCACATCCAGGCAGCGCTACCAGTAAGCCATGAGTGTGAACCCTCGCCATAATGCGGGGAGTCCGGACCTGCTACATACTCCGGATATACGTATGGTTCGGTTTTAAATGAAGGGTTGGAAGCAAGATTCATTGGAAGCATTTTTTTGTAGTATTCGTATGCTTTATTACCTCGACCAAGCAGTGCTGCGGCGATGATGCTCCATGCAGAGGCATGCATGAACACCGCTCCATTCTCTTTTTCCCCTTTTATAAACCTCGTAATCATCCCTATGGACCTGTCGGGACGAGAATAAGCGGGTCTGAAGAGTACGGTCCCGTAATCACTCTCCAAATACTGTTCTACGGCGTCCATACATTTATTAGATCTATCTTCGGGAATGATTTTACTGAAAACCGCCCAACTTTGCGGATTCAAATAAATTTTACCCTCTTCGTTTATTTTAGACCCAATAGCTCCACCGTTGTCTTTGAATGCTCGCACATACCATTCTCCATCCCAGCAGTGCTTATATATTGCTCCCCTTAGCGCTTCCATTTCTTTCCTGTATTGTGATGCGACATCCCGGAACTCCAAAAATTCATTCAATTTTATCCACATATCCAGCACCAGGCACAGCATCTGCGAAGCCATCACACTCTCTCCTTTTCCCCTTTCGCCAACGAAATCAAGTGCATCGTTCCAATCTCCACGTTCAATCAAAACGAGTCCTCTATCACTCCTCCTTGATAAAATATAATTTATTGCGAGCTTTGCATGGTCGTATATCGTCCCTTTCCCTCCATCCAGGAAATCTTCCTCCTCATAAAGGAAATCAAAATCACCTGTCTCTTTCAAATAGCAAAATACGACCAGAGGATACCACAGCGGGACATCTGTATGGTCTGCTCTGGCACCTCGCATTGATACTTGTGAAAACGAAAAGCACGTGTTACCGTCTTTGAACTGGAACTTTGCGATAAATTTTATCTTTTCCCTCGCAAGCTCTGCATCTATTGGCAGGGTTCCTATAATTGTTTGCGCTACGTCTCTGTACCCAAAGGTGTCAAAACCAAACAGATAATAGGATGCGGCAGACCGGTACCACCAGAAATTTATCCTGTTTTGGTATTTATTCCAGATATTTACCGACAAATTGAGATTCTTATCCGGTGTCTCTACAATCACGCCCTCGTTTATTATCTCATCCCAGTATGCTTTTAATCGAAAGAACGATTCTTTCGCTGCTTCTATTCTTATATCCCTTTCTATTAGTATGTCCTTTAGCACACCCATGCTAACCAATATCTCTTTCTCCTCTCCTCCTTTCAGGTTTAAAGAGTGTTGAAAAGCGAAAATAGAACTCCTGCCTTCGCTTTCTGAGTTTCTGCATCTCCCTTCTTCCACTGCTATCGGATTTGATGCCAGCCTATACTCACCGAAGAAGGCATCCCTCAGACAGTCAAAACCATTTGCTTTGGGTTCGCTTGCAAAGAATACTTTCGTTGGCCATTCTTCATTCGCACTATGCATCCCGCGTAGTCTATCCCAGAAAGTCTTTTCAGCATATAAAACGCCTTCTTCCTCATATACTCTGTTAAATAATTCGTGAAACTCCGTGCTCAACATGTCACTTCTTATGTTCCCTAAGGATAGTTCGACACCAGTGAATACTTCCAGCTTGCGAGCTTCGTTACTTTTATTCTTTATCCGAATGAGCCAGTACTCCAAATCCTTGTCGGGAGGAACAAAGTATAAAACGCTACCTTCTATTTTGTTTCTCTCGGATTTTATTATATTGTAGCCAAGTCCAACCCTGCATTCCCAGAAATCGTAATCCTTATGCACTGGCTCCCAGTTTATTGTCCAGTAGTCACCCTTTTCCGAAATGTAAACTTCCCTGCCCAGTGCAGCACACTTAAGCCTTGGTCCCCATCTCGTAATTCCGTTTACAAAGGGGTCCTTCCAGAACGTGTAACCACCGCCT
>WJOV01000014.1 GCA_009618475.1 Methanosarcinales archaeon
TCCCAACCTTGCTGCGAAGTTTTTTTGATAAAACTTTTTTTAAAAGTTTTAATGATAACAACTTGGAGCCCACAGGTGGCCAGGACACCACTCCTTAAGCTGTGGAAATCTATCCCTCAACAGCTTACTGCTTCTCCCCTTTATCCGCTTCGCTATCCAACTAACGGAATATTTTGGAGGATATTTTATAAAAAGATGAATATGATCTATATTTACAGCCATGTCTATAATCTCAATATCCAGCTCTTTGCAGGTTTCCCGAATGATTTCTTCCGCCGCTTCCGCCACTTCACCTTCTAACATCTTTCCTCTATACTTAGGCGAAAAAACTAGGTGATCAGTCAGCAATGAGACCGTATGCCGGTCATGCCTAAGATCACTTCTTATTCCCCTCCCTACTATCGCCTCCGTTTCGCCTATGTGTTCCTAAGATATCTACAAAAGTTGGCAAATCAAAATAAAAGCTTTTCGATTTTTTCACGTAAAAAAATATTTGATATGACAGCCCCATTCGCAAAATAAAGGATAAAAGTCCGATAAAGTTGATAAAATAAGACCGCATAAAAGAAATCACTCTCGAAAACTCGTGATAACCATTAAAACCGAAAAACACGATTTTTATCTCGGTAAAGTTTCAGAAAGGGGCAAGGAGAAAACACTCAAACTTTCCTGAATTTCAAATCCAACCGGGAAGCAACCGTCATCGTCAAATCCTCCATCTGTATTTTATCCTTTGAATTACCCATTCCAAGTTCAGGATTTGAATCATAGGCGCAGTCGAGATGTATCCAGCATTTTGGACACGCCACAACCAGTTTAGACGCGTTAGTCTGCTTAGCCTCGGTTAACCGTTCAATTTGCATCCGTCTCGCTACCGGACCGCAGGTCAACAAAGCACTTACACCACAGCACGTCGCTCGGTCCTTATTATGCGTCATCTCCTTTATTTTAACGCCTGGAATCCTCTTCAAAATAGTTCTTGGCTCTTCATACTTACCCAAATGCCTTAATCTGCATGGGTCGTGATAAGTAATAATCTCTCCTTTCCCGTTAACAAATTTCAAGTCTTTATCTTTTAAGAATTCCGAGATGTGCATGACTTCAAATCCCAAATCGCCCGAAAATCGCCGGTAATCTATATCAAAAGTTCTGAGACATTCTGCGCATGTAAAAACAACCGTTTTCGCTCCACTTTCCCTTATCACCGCTATATTCGCCTTCATCAACGCTTTGAATCGCTTCTCATCTCCCGCCCATAATAAATCATGACCGCAGCATTTCTCCTCTTTGCTCACCGCTGGAACAATCGCAATAGAATTAAGTATCTTCACCGCACTCCTTGCTATTTCAAGCAACTTCAAATTTTTCCTGTCGCCATACACGCTATCGAGATAAGAAAGACAACCCGAGAAATAGTAAACGTCGCCCTTATCCGAAACTTTCAGTTCCTCCTCGCTTCCTTCTCCTTCTACCGCAAGCCACTTCAGCTTATCGCTATCACTGGCATCAGCACCTGTACCTATTTCTTCAGTAGCTAATAGCCCTTCCGCAAAAAAATGCGGCACACTGTTTTTACTTAATGCTAAGCTTCTCACACCCTGGATGAACCGCAGGAAATCCACGCCATAAGGACAAATCGCATTGCATATACCACACGTGGTGCACAACCATATTTCCTCGCTTAACGCCAACTTCTCGGCATCCTCCATCAATGCTTTACCAGAAAGACGTCTTGGCGAGAAGTCCGGGTCTATTGCCGTTACGGGACATGAAGCCGTGCACTCCCCGCATTCCACGCATTTATTCACGCCCGTAGCATAAGTTAACCCATCCATAAATCCGTATGCGTCTATTTCCTCACGTTCTTCTTCGGTCGCTACTGTCACCGCTGGAAACGTTAAAAGACAGATTCTACACTTGAAACATCTTTCCGTTTCGTCAACCGCAGCGTCTTCTGAGAACCCGGGGTTTATCTCCACTAAACTCGTTCCTCTCGCTTCCATTCCAATTCTTGCCGGCTCTTTTCTTCCTTTCTTGCTTAAAATTCCTTTCTCTTCCTCAGCCTCTAACTCTTCCTTTATGTATTCTTCCTCTTCCGGCAAGAATTGGAATGGAAGCGAGAGGAACGAGTTTAGTGGAGATAAACCCCGGGTTCTCAGAAGACGCTGCGGTTGACGAAAC
>WJOV01000013.1 GCA_009618475.1 Methanosarcinales archaeon
GGCTGAAAGTGGTAAGGGCAAAGACAAGGACGTGGTGTTGTTAGAGGCAGGTCCGCACGCCAAGACAGAAGATGCCGTTAAGTACTACGACAAAATAGTATCCGAGCAGGGAGTAGAAATTGCAAGAGCACTCTGCGTTGGCGGGACCACCTTAGTTACTGCTGGAAATGGACCAAGGAGTCTTGAGCATGAACTGAAAGCGATTGGAATTGATTTAGAACAGGAGTTTCGCGAGTTAGAAAGCGAGATAGGAATAAAGCCAGTGCCCGCGGATTGCTATGGTGAAGGGACGAAAAAACTCGTTGATGCGAGTGCAGAGCTTGGTTATAAGGCTGTGCCAATGCCAAAGGTGATAAATTTCGATAAGTGCTTGTCTTGCAGGCGTAAACCTTGTGGCGATTGCGTCATTGGATGTCCGACGGATGCGAAATGGACTGCCGCAAGTTGGATGGAGGATGTGATTCGCCAGGGTGTTAAAGTCGTGCCCGATACTAAAGTTGAGAAAGTCCTGATAGAAAACGGTAGTGCCGTTGGGGTATCGGCAAATGGGAAAGAATTCGAATCCAACTTAGTGATATTAGCGGCAGGAGCTGTCGAAACACCGAAGATTTTGCTATCCAGCGGCTTTCCTTCGGATGAAGTGGGTAAAAACCTTTTCATTGACACATACATAACAGTAGCAGGAATTATGAAGGGCATCAATTTCAATGAAGAATGCGCGATGCAAGCGTTGATCTCAGACTCTTCTTTTAATGGTTTCATATTGTCACCGCATTTCGCACGGCATTCCGTAAGGATATTAAACCACAGGGGTTATGAAGTGTCTGAGAAGGACGTCCTCGGACTCATGATAAAAATAAAAGACGAGATGAGCGGTGTTATGCATGCAGATGGAACTATTGAAAAGTATATGACCAATAAGGATTCTGTTGCTTTACTTGAAGGAACAATCATAGCTACTGAAATCCTGGAACGGGCGGGCGTAGAGCCAAAAAGTATATGCACAACTTCGTTGCGAGGCGCACACCCCGGAGGAACGGCAGCCATAGGGAGGGTCGTTAATTCAAACCTCGAGACAGAAATAGAAGGGCTTTTCATCGCTGATGCAAGTGTCCTGCCTGAAGCGCCGGGCGCTCCTCCTATGCTTACCATTATGGCGCTTGCGAAAAGGCTCGGAAAAAAACTCGCTAAAGAATAGAACTATTTAAACCTGAGAGGGGAGATAATACTGTATAAAGAACTTTCAAGGTCAGAGAAGTTAGGGGGGGCTTTTTGATGGACTTTTCTCACCCCCTTCGTTTTTCACTTTATCACTTTTTCGGGTAACTGTAGCGTCCACAGACACGTTGCAATAACCCGGAACTGCAACATCTTCGCGACAGTACATTTAATACTGCTTTTGCATCATCTTTGGTCAGCAGATGTTTGTTTAGTTGAACAATTTGTCTGCAAGTTTTATGCTCTCCTTAACCGTCTTTGAGCCAACTTGAAATATTAGCGCTTCCTCGTACCCGATTATCCTTGCTAACTCATCAAAGTTCATATCTCCTTTTGAATACTTTTCAATAGCTATTTTTTCTACCAATTCCAATAACTTATCTTCTATGCCTATATCTATCACCGCCATTGGCTATCACCATGTAATAATTGATGCAAATCATATAAATACATTTTCTTTAAAAAGAAAGAACCTGTGCTAAAACCCTTTTACAAGCAAAAGCGGATTCTCAACGCAACTCCAATGGTTTTGCCTCTGACCACATCTCTTCAAATTTATCTCTTATCTTTTTTGCCAATTTCACATCCCATATCTTCGTCATCACAAGTATTTGACCCGGATTCTTTGGATTATTCACTTTTAAAACTACTTTTTCACCATCAATAACCTCAAAATAAGAAGGGCAGTGCTTTTATTTTTACTACCCTCTCTGTGGCTTTAATTACCTCGTTAGGTACGGTGGCTTCACTATCTTTATAGTTACATACCTCATCTGGATATGCATGCTGTAAAATAATACAGATTTCTTTTTCTGCCTCTTCAAAATTTGATCTTATCATTTCAATAGCTTCTTCTACCCCGACTGCGGTTGTCCAGAACGTTCTTTCTTTTGGTGCAGTTGGAATTTTCTTTGAAATAATTT
>WJOV01000009.1 GCA_009618475.1 Methanosarcinales archaeon
CTTCGTCAGTTCCACGTCTACCCTGCCAAACGTGATGATGATGTTGCTACCCACCATTACCTGCACATCTATTTCCAGCTCCATCGTGTACCTCGCCTACTCTTTTCTTTATATGGTATAAGTCCTAACTTAATACTGTATCGGGACAACACCAATAAATAAAATTTGTTTTTATATATAAAAATCCCAATGCCAAATTCGTAGTATGGGTATATTTCCAAAATGCCCGAATAAAAAACGAAATATATTTATATACCCTTACTCTATTCAAAATTTATAAGGTAGGAGATAATAAATAAGGGATAGGTGATTTAAGATAAAGATGGGCACAAGAGAGTCCTTCGAAAAGGTAATAATGGATTGGCGAACTCTGGCAGTGATAGCGGTGGTGACGATTTTATGGCGAACGTTCATAAGCATTGACAAAGAGATAGCGCTCTGGGAAAGTGTATGCTCAGGTGTTGTTCTTCTCATATTGGGCTGGTTTATCTTCGGTTATCTCTATTATCTGTCCAGGACAGAGACGAGCTGGTTAATTTCGAATAAGCTGGCTCAGGGAATTGCCATTAGCGTAAGCGCCTTAAACGTTTACGTTCTTGTTTACTATGCGATGAGATGGTTCCGATTAATGACTGAAACAGAAGTTTATGTGCCGCGGGATTTTCTTCTCAGGGATGCGAGATACGCAATGTTAGTGCTGGCGTATTGTGGCATAATATGGGCGACGGGGCATCTAAGAAAGATGCACGATAATTACATGTTGGTAACCGAGAAAATGCCGGAGAGGCGAAAACCGGGAGCACAAGAAGCATTATTCAAAATAATAACTGATGAACGGTCGGTGATAGTGATATTAGGCGTAGTATTTTTATGGCGTTCATTCATAAGTTTCGACAAACAAATAGTTCTTTGGGAGTGTATGTGCTCCGGGATTGCTCTTTTCATAATGGGTTGGGTTCTCTTCGGTTACATAAGTTCACTGACAGTGAGAGCGGTCAGACCAAGCGTTGCAAAGATTTACCAGGGGTTTGCCTTTGCGCTATTCGCTGTAAACATGTATGCTCTCGTTTACTACGGAATGAGGTGGTATGGATTAATATACTTTGCAGGTGCAGAAGAAGCGTTAGTACCGCTGGATTTTCTATTCCGGGATGTAAGATATTTTATGTTAGTGATATTTTATTGCACGGCAATAGTGCTATCGAAGTATTTAGAAAAAGCATCTGAGGAGTGCGAATACTTGATTAAGAAAGAATCGAAAGCTTAGAATATAGCCAATAGCCAATAGCCAGGTAGGCAATAGCCAATAGATAGGCAATGGGCAAGTAGCCAATAGGAAACGGGGGACCTTCCCCTATTCCCTTTTGGCTATTCCCTATTCACCTATCCGGGATTTTCTAAGATGAGCATGAGAAAATTCATATTCAAGGCGATAACCGATGAACGAGTGTTAATAGTAGTAGCGGGTATAGCTTTCTTATGGCGAGCAGTCGTAAGCTCTGATGAAAAAATAGCCTTCTGGGAAAGTGCATGCTCGGCTGTAACTCTTTTCATAATTGGCTGGGTCCTCTTCTGGTATATGCACTCAATGAGCGTGAAACCGACGGATTGGTCGGTATCGAATAGGATTTATTGCGGCATTTCCCTTTGCCTTATCGTCCTGAACGTTTATATTGCGACTTATTATGGAATGAGATGGTCTGGATTACTGCATGTAGAAGTCTCCGCGCCGCGGGATTTCATTTACAGAGACGTGCGATATGTGCTCTTCGTGATGTATTACTGCGTAGTAATTGGCTCGGCTCGGTATCTAAGAGGAGTGCACGAGGATTACAGACTGCTAATCAAAGAAATACCAAAGAAACGTGCAAATTGCATAAAAGAAGCCATATTCAACGTGATGACGCATGAACGAACTTTAGCGGTGATAATAGCAGCAGCAATTATATGGCGAGTAGCTATAAGCACTGACAATATTGTAACCTTCTGGGAAAGCACGTGCTCCGGTATTTCGCTTATCATAATTGGCTGGTTCCTCTTCGGATACCTCTGTGCGTTGTCCGTGAAGGTGAAACACAAGCCGGATTTGACAAAAGTCATCCAGCGTGTAGCCCTTGGTCTATGCGCTATAAACGTTTATGCCGTTTTTTACTATGGGATGAGATGGTATGAGCTGATAGGCAGAGTCATGGGAGCGGTAACGGAAACGTACGTGCCGCAGCCGCTGGATATTGTCTTCAGGGATATAAGATATGTCACGTTAGTGATTTTTTATTGCGCTGCAATATTATTGGCAAAGCATTTGGAAAAGGCATACGAGGATTATACCGTGCCAGCCCGGAAAGGGTAAATCCTAATTCCTAATTCCTAAATCCTAAACAATACCAAAATTCAAAACCATAACTCCGCATCATTTTAGGGAATACATCAATCCCTAACAGTTTATCGAGTTCAGCGACTTTTCTCGGAATCTCTGAAATTATCTCCTGCTCGCCGTCCGTGACGATATAAACCTTTGAAAACTCTTCCAGCAGATCCATAGGGGATAACTTACGGGGAAGTCCGGCTTCTTTGAGTGCCGTTTCGAGCGTGCAGTAGCCGTAGAGGGCTAAGAAGGATGTGAATATATGCCCGAAAACGTGGAATTCCCTTCTTGCTGCTGATAAAACCGCGCTCTTTATCGAGTTTCCCAAGATAGGTATATAAAACTTGCTATGCTATCATATATGCGTGCAATTGGTAAATACGGCGTGAAGAACTTCGTGTTTCGTGAAGTCATTCCCTAAAATCGGGAGAGTTAGGGTTATTAAATTTTGGTAAGAAGAAGTTAGAGATGAAAAGAAGAATCTTGTGAAAATCTGTGTAATCTTGTGGTTATAAAAGGAGCTAAAAAAATACAAAAGTTATTAGATGATAAGAGTAATGAGTAGGGAATCAAAAACCACTTTTATAGCGAAGGATGGCTCTGAGATAAGAGAGTTATTCAAATCCGAGCGGATGAGTTTGGCGGAAGCCGTAGTTTATAACGAAACAAAACTCCATTTTCATACGACTTCTGAGGAAATATATTACATTCTGGAAGGGGAGGGCGTTATGGAGCTTGAAGGAGAGGAGAAGGAAGTTTCAGAGGGTGATCTCGTGGTCATACTTCCCGAAGAGAAGCACAAGATTTCCACAACTAAGAAAGTAAGATTTTTATGTTTCTGTTCGCCTTCATATTCTGATGAGGATACGGTGTTGGGATAAATCTGTATAGAAATGGCGAGGTTCAAATACGTTAAGCACGGCGTAAAAAGGCAGCATGGAATTATAGAGGGTGTTCTGCCACTTTTGGAACAAATCTCTGCGATAGAAGGTGTGGATAAAGTTATACCTGCTTCGATATTCCATTCCACGGTGAGACGCATAAACCAGCCGGAATTGCGATTTCAAAGAGAAACGCACTCAGGATTCAAGTTATTGGCGCACAGCAAAAGAAGTATTCAGGAGATATTTGTTGTTGTCGAGCTGTCAAAAAAGGAAGAAGTCAAAGATAAACTAAATTGCCTGGAATGCTAAACTATTCATCCTGAATTATCCTGCCGCCTTTTCTCCTTATAGCGCCCGCTACTCCTCCTCCTAACTTCAGACTTGAATTCGCTGCATTCACTATCGCATCCACTTCCAAATCCGTTATATCTCCCTTTACCAACTCCAAATAGTTCTTGTTTATTCTTACTTTCATGTAATTGAATCAAATATCTCCAATCCTTATAATATATAGATTGATGAAGAAAGTGAGTGGAGGTCATGTAGTTCAAAGTTGCGGGGGAAAGATGGCTTTTAGCATTTTTGAAATTGAAAAGTTTAAATACCAAAATCCCATTGGATATGATTATGCGGAGGGGAAAATAAGAAATGAGGGGAAAGTTCGTATATATTATGTTATCTGCCATAAAGCTTTATAGGGTGGTGCGACATTATGAGTAACATGGAAAGTGTAGATTTCCTCAGCAGGCCAACGCCTGAGCGGTTAAGAAGAGAAATAACTAACATATGTGATAGTTATAGTCACCCTTGGGACTTAATTGCAGAATTAAGTCAGAATGCAGTAGATGCAATATTTTTACATAGGAAGGAATATGGGGTAGATCGTAGGAAACATAGGATAAAGATAACAATAAATGCGAATGAAAGGAGTATAAAATTTTTTGATACTGGGATAGGTTTCAATCCACAAAAATTTGCACATCTTTTGGCACCACATGGGACAGATAAAACTCTTAACGAGCCCGCGGTTATAGGGCAGAAAGGTGTCGGACTTACATATACTATTTTCACTTCCAATTATTATGAAATTGAAACTAAGTCAGTTAAAGGCAGCATAAAAGGCTATATCGAAAATGCTGCTTCGTGGAAAAATTCTACAATTAGTCCTCTGCCTAAATTTGTTTACACAGATCTTGAAGAACATGATTTTGATCCTGAAGAAACTTTTACGATTATATTCTTAAAAGATATAGAGAGTTTTTATGACGAATCTGAAGAAATATTTTACCAAACGCTCCCAATCTTACGATACTTGCTAAGAACTAAAACTGTAATTGGCCATCTAAAAGGTTGCTTTAACAGTGAGCAAAAGTTGGATATAGATGTCACGTTGACTTTTATAGACCTAAGTGGACGAGAAAAACAGGAAAAAATTGAGCCAAGTTATATGCTCCCAGAAGAATTTCTCCAAAAAAATAAAATAGTACATTTAGATGATTTTAAGAAAATAGCAGCGACTTTAGACGATCGTCAAAAAGCAAGCAGGCTCCACGGCAATTGTCTTGTTAAGATTGGTGCAATAAACAGGGGTGGGCGGATGATAAATTATTATTGCTTTTTTGCACCAACGAGAAGACTATGGAAAGAAATTTGTGATAAAAATGATTTGAAGGTTACCAATTCCGCAGGTGATGAAATTAATCTATATGAGGGGGGGATATATATAGGATCCAGAGGTATGCCAACAGGTATTCGACTTGAACCCCCAATGGCTGGGGCTGCGGTTTATTGGCCTCAATTTTATATACTTGAGGAAGATGATTCCATAATTTTTGATTTGGGGAGAAAATCAATTCCTGGAAGAACCCAAGGGCTGTTGAAAGACATAGCAAAGGATCTTTTTAATGAGTTTCGTCCCTTCATAGAATATGTAGGTGCTGATCCAGCTGTTAGGCAAACAGTATCCACAGTTCAACAATACGAAAAACAGAAAGTATTTAGTGAACTTAAGGAACTACCAGATATTGGAATTGACGAAATTTCCTATTTAAAACATCCTGACGGGCAAGAAGCAGGAGTTGTAGCATTATTCCATGAATTAGTAGGTGCTGGTATCTTAAAAGGTTATTATACTTTTAAGAGAGGATATAAGATGACATATGACCTATGGGGATTTTATAAAATACACAGAGATAAAATAGGGAAAAACTATACCAAATTATCAAATGAGAGTGGTTATGTAGAAGTACCTACGGTAATTGAATTTAAATTCAAGGCTGAAGATATACTAAGTGATTTCGTGGACAACATAAAATATTTTACAGACATAGATCTTATCGTTTGTTGGGATTTGAATGAAACAAAATTTTCGAGGCAAAGAGTGAAAGTGGAGTTGTTAAAACCTGAAGAGATATTCTATTATGGTAGCAATTATAAGTTAGTTTGGCCAGGTGCATATAATTTAGGATCTGCGAGTGAAAAACCTGTGATCGCATTACGAAAGTTTATTCAAGATTTTTTGTCTAACAGGTGAGCTTTACAGCAGATAACGCAGCATATACGCTGCGAACTCACGTCCTTGCTCTTCTGGACATTGGTTCCTTCGGTTGCGATGTCGTATATGCTGGGAATGCCACATATCACCAAAGCCATCCCCAGATTTATATATTCCCTAATCTTCGAGATATTTTAATGAATCATAATTTAGAAAAGCGATTTTGGGAAATAGACTTCCTACGTGGACTTGCGATAATCATGATGATACTGTTCCATATACTTTATGACCTGACCTATTTCGGAGAATGCAATCTTAATTTACATTCAGGGTTTTGGTTATATTTTGGACGCACGACAGCCACAATCTTTATTCTTCTGGTTGGTATATCACTGACTCTTAGTTTTTCAAGGGCTAAGAAAATACAGAATGCAGGACAAAAAATATACCAAAAATATATCAAAAGAGGTTTAAAGGTCTTTTCATGGGGCTTGATTATTACCTTAACGACTTTTGTCTTTTTGAGAGAAGGGTTTATTGTGTTTGGAATACTTCACTTTATCGGAATTTCGATTATTCTGGCATATCCATTTTTAAAACTCCGTTCCGGGAATCTGTTGATCGGTACTGCTTTTATATCTATTGGACTATATTTGAAGAACTTTACGTTTGGTTTTCCCTGGTTAATGTGGTTAGGACTCAAGCCAGAGCGGTTCTATACTGTTGACTATTTCCCGGTTTTTCCATGGTTTGGAGTAATTCTAATAGGGTTGTTTTTTGGAAAATTATTATATCCTGACTACAAACGTAAATTTAACCTTTGTGACCTTTCTGATTTCACTTTTATAAGATTATTCTGCTTTTTAGGGCGGCATTCATTACTGATTTACCTGATTCATCAACCAATATTGATTGCATTGCTATACCTTCTGGGTATTGTGAATATTGGTCTTTTATAATTTCCTTAGTGGTGGGCTCTTCGTCATACGCTCCTACGCTAAGGTCAAAATGGAAAAACTTTATGTATGCAAAGCTTTCTTAGCGATATGATGAGGTGATAATATGGCAAATAAAGAGATAATAGAGATAAGCGAGTTTGCAAAACTCGACCTGCGGATTGGGAAGATAGAGAATGCAGAAAGAATCAAGGGAAGCAAGAAGTTAATCAAACTCGACGTAGATGTCGGGAACGAGATGAGACAGATGGTTGCTGGGATTGCAGAAGACTATAATCCTGAGGATTTGATTGGCGAACTCATTCCCGTTTTGACTAATCTGAAGCCTGTAAAGCTCATGGGCGTTGAAAGTCAGGGAATGATTTTAGCCGTAGAGGTCAATGGAAAACCGATTTTGTTGCATCCCGATAGAGAAGCGCCTGCGGGTAGCCGAATCCGCTGAATAAATTTCTGACAGTCCCTAACACCGCCTCAGAGAAATCAGGTTCAACTCATACCTCGTATTCTCCGGGTCATATACAAATACGCCCTCTGCAATTATTTTATCTCCTTTTTGCAACCCTGATATGATAGAATCTCCTGCTTCCGCTTCCACCTTCACTCTCATACGATATTTGCCTTTCTCATCGCACAGATAAAAAACGCGCTTGTAAACGTCCCCGGCGTAACCCACAACGCTTACCCTTCTTCCTTCATACTCCTCCGGGCGCATTGCCATCTGCGAGACGAACGAAGTATTTTCATTTCCATAAATCAACCTTTTTATTCCGTTTTCCGCAGCTACGAGTTCATACCTGCCTTTGTATCTCTGCACTCTGCCTTGAACCTCTATCTCATCGCCATAACTCAGGTTTAATAGCGCCTCACCCGCGGAGTCAACAAATATCGGCAGCTCTGTTTTGTTTACTCCTATCGTGAGCACATCTCCGTATTCGGTGACGCGGAAGTCGGTGATAACACCTTTTGTACGTATGAACGCACCTTCATGAGTTCCAGCCGCAACCGCTTCCAAAGGCACGTAAGGCGACTCTACAAAAGAAGTTAATGATATTCCGTATAAGATGCCAACGCCCAACAACGACAAAATAATCACGGATTTTCCTATATTATCCATAATCTTCACCCTCTTCTTCTTTTTCCGTCATCTCAGCGTTCTCTCAGCGTTCTCAGCGGTAAACACAATACCTTTTTTGTATCTGTATAGCTAATTAAGATAAAAAACAAAGACAAAATATACGATGAAAGAAGAAGAAATCGTGTTGCAAAAGGAAAATAACTTCAGTGAATGGTATAACGAGATACTGAAGCGTGCGGAGATATTGGACGTGCGGTATCCGGTGAAGGGCGTATATGTGTTGTATCCCTACGGCTATAATCTGATGAATCTTATTTACAAGATTTTGAGGTCACTGATGGATAAGGAACATGAAGAGGCACTGTTTCCTCTGTTGATACCGGAAGATGAGTTGATGAAAGAGAAGGAGCACATAAAAGGGTTTGAAGAGGAGGTCTTCTGGGTTACGAAAGGAGGAAGCACCGAGCTGGACGTCCCTCTTGCACTTCGTCCCACCTCCGAGACCGCAATCTACCCGGTGTTTAAAGTCTGGATAAGGTCGCATCGCGACTTGCCGCTCCGGATATACCAGATCGTGAACACCTTCAGATACGAAACAAAGCATACGAGACCGCTCATTCGGCTGCGTGAAATAACCTCTTTTAAGGAGGCACATACGGCACACGCGAGCCCGGCGGATGCCGCGGAGCAAATAAAAAAGGCGGTTGCTTTATACAAAAATTTCTTCGACCTGCTTGCGGTTCCTTACGTAATCACGAGAAGACCGGAGTGGGATAAATTCCCGGGGGCTGAGTATTCTATTGCTTTTGATACGCTCATGCCGGATGGGAAGACAATGCAGATTGCTACTATCCATTTGCTTGGCGAGAGCTTTGCGAGAACTTTTGACATAAAATATGAGGATAAAGATGGCTCGCAGAAGTATGTGAATCAGACGTGCTATGGCATTTCGGAAAGGTGCGTTGCCGCTGTGATTTCGGTTCATGGTGAGGAGCATGGTTTGGTGCTACCGCCTGAAGTCGCACCCATACAGGTGGTTATCGTGCCTATTGTGTATTCAAGCGAGGGTGCAGAAGTGGAAAAAGTTTGCTTTGCTGCGTATGAGGAATTGAAAAGAGCAGGCATAAGAGTATTCTTCGATAACTCCGAGGAAAGACCGGGAGCGAAGTATTACAAATGGGAGATGAAAGGAGTGCCTTTGAGGATAGAGATAGGTCCAAGAGACGTAAGAAACAACAAATGTGAATTCGTAAGGAGGGACGACTTCACAAGGATGCAAGTTCCTCTTGGCGATGTGGTGCCTGAAGTGAAAGGGACGCTAAAAGCAATCCAGGATTCTGTTCACGAGCGAGCAAAAGAAACTTTTTTCGCTAACGTCTATAAAAGCGGGGACAGCGGCGTAGGTAAAGGTGAAGATAAAGATAAAGATAAAAGCGAAGGGGAGCTGGAAGAACTGAGAAGAACAGGCATCGTTTCTATATTCCTGTGCGAGAGCGAAAGGTGTGGTCGGGAAGTAGAGGAGCGCCTTGGGGTAACTGTATTAGGCGAGGCGATATATGGGGATGAGAATGGAGAAAGAGTAAAAAGCGAAGGCAAGTGCATGATTTGTTCGAGGAAGGCGAAGGGCGTATATGTTGCGAGAGCATATTGAATCACTTTTTAATTTTGGAAAAACAATCGAAAAGTTTAAAACCAATGATAAATCCTTACTTGACGGGGATAATTTTTGATAGCTTATGACACTAAATAAAGTAAAAAAAGGGATTGGGTATATCAACGGAGTAATGAAGAACGTTCGTAACCTCAATAAGAGCGAGTTTGAGCCTTTTTACGATGACCTCAACGCCGCGGATTGTATCATTCTCGTGGGTGAAGGGAGGTCGCAAAGCGCATTGTACATAGGAATGGGGCAAATGGACAAAGAGGTGAGAACAATGGTGGACATAGATTTTCCAGGCAGAGACATCGTGGAGGCAGCACCGGTATTGGCGAAAAAGTATGATAGGATAGCACTGCTTGTTAATTCCGGAAGTGGTGAGACATCAACGCCTAAAATCGTGGTTAAACAACTCGCGGATTATATCGAGCGAGAAAAAAGCGATAAATTTACCATTGACGCTGTCGTCTCAAATCGGAATTCCTCGATAGGAATGATAAGAGAGAAAGAATATGGTAACGTGGTCGAACTGAAAGGGCGGGGGAAAAAGTCTAATGGCTCTAATGCGTTTCTCAAACATGGCATAATGAACGACGTTTATGAATTAGGTTCTTTGCTACTATTTCAGAA
>WJOV01000012.1 GCA_009618475.1 Methanosarcinales archaeon
AGCTAATAATCCACTTTACAAAGGGTTTACCTGTCCACATTGCGGGAAAGCTTTACGGACCAGGCAGTGGTGTGCAAGCACTGCAAGAGCTTTTTTCGTGTAGCGGGAAGTGTAAATGTAAGTGAGAAATGCCCGGAATGTGGCGGAGAGCTTGATGCGGCAGGCGCGTTTAACCTGATGTTCCAGACGAGAATAGGCGTGCCTAAAGGAGATAGTGATAGTAATAGCGGAGTTAAGAAAAGCGAAGGTTATCTGAGACCTGAGACGGCACAGGGCATTTTCCTAAATTTTCAAAGATTGCTGAGATTCAACCGTGGTAAACTGCCTTTTGGTATAATACAGATAGGGAAGGCGTATAGGAACGAGATTTCACCACGAAAAAGCCTTATCCGGTTACGTGAGTTCACGATGGGCGAAGCAGAGGTCTTCGTGGACCCGAGGGAGAAGAACAACCATCCGAGATTTGAGGATGTAAAGGATAGAATGCTAAGGCTTGTTCTGGGTGAAGGAGAAGGAGGAGGAGAAGAAGAGGAAAAGAGTGTGGGGGAAGCAGTTAGGAGCGGGATAATTGTAAATGAGTATCTGGGCTATCACATAGCGAAGGTGGGGGAGTTCTTAGAGCGGATAGGGATTCCCCGGGATAAACTGAGGTTTAGACAGCATCTTCGGGAGGAGATGGCGCATTATGCGCGAGATTGCTGGGATGCCGAGTTCCTTAGCGAGAGATATGGATGGATGGAGATAGTGGGAGTGGCGGATAGAGGGGATTACGACCTTTCAGCGCACGCATCGTTTTCAAATGCAGACATGAGTGTGCATGCTCAAGCCGACGCTCAAGGCGAAGCAGAGCCGGCGAAATTAATACCGCATGTGATTGAGCCTTCTTATGGAATAGACCGGATATTTTATGCGTTGCTGGAGAGTTCTCTTTATGAAGAGCAAGTGGGTAAAGAAAAAAGAAAAGTGCTGAGGTTAAAAAGCGAGATGGCGCCGATAAAAGCGGCTGTGTTTCCCTTGCTTAACCGCGATGAATTGAAGAAAAAGGCGAGGGAAGTGTTTCAGAAGCTAAGGGACGCATCAATATTCGTTGAATATGATGATTCAGGCAGTATTGGCAGGAGGTATCGGCGTCAGGATGAGATAGGCACGCCATATTGCATCACCATAGATTACGAAACGCTGGAAGACGATACGGTGACGATAAGGGAAAGAGACACGATGAAGCAGGTTCGTGTTGCGATAGCGGAAGTGAAAGATGTGTTGGTAAAAGGGTAAGTTAAAGGCGGATTACGCGTCTGAGTTGATATCGTGCAAAGAGCCAATAAAACCGGAGGAGTTAGCGCCTATTTTCCCGATGGAGTTGATAAGGCAGGAAGCGAGCACGGAGAGATGGATTCCCATACCGGAGGAAGTGAGAGAGGTTTACAGGCTCTGGCGACCGACGCCGCTGTATAGAGCGAAGCGATTGGAGGAGAAATTGGGGACGCCGGCGAGAATTTATTACAAGTGGGAGGGTGTTAGCCCGCCCGGGAGTCACAAGCCAAACACTGCGGTTGCACAGGCGTATTATAATATGAAAGAGGGCACGGCAAGGATAGCAACGGAAACCGGAGCCGGTCAGTGGGGTTCTGCGCTTGCGTTTGGAATATCAAGTCTGGAATGCTCTCAAATTCAAAATTGATTTCGGCACGGTCGAAAACCTTTTGCCCTTAGCCATTAGCCATTTGCCTTTCCCTAAGGATAAAATGAAAGCCCCAATTAAAACTTTTAGAAAAAGTTTTATCAAAAATGTATTTTTGGTCTTCCTTTAGTGCTCTTTCTACCCGGCTATGTCACGTAAGCAACGTCCTCTACCATTATTTCCCTTATTCTTATTTGTTTGCTTCCTTTCTCCTTCATTTTGTTTCACTCCCATTTTCACTGCAACTCCAAGCTTCCTCCTCTCTTCACACCTTATTTCTCTATTCTATCCTACTCTACTCTACTTCCATTATTTTATATACGCGGTCATGGAGTCTTACCCTCTCTTTCACTTTTAGCCCTATTGACTGCCCCGCCGTAGCGAGTTCAACTTTTTCATTCTCTATCTCCATTGAT
>WJOV01000051.1 GCA_009618475.1 Methanosarcinales archaeon
CTGCTTAAGCCTGATGATTGGTTAAAGGAAAGTGCAAAAAAGATTTTCGAGAGGTACAAAGAGATAGGCGATTACGCGGTAAAGTTGCTGAATAAAATAGGGATAAAGCCAAGAATTGCAAGCTTGAAATGCTGTGGTCACGATGTGCTTTATCAGGGCAATTATAAGGTTTTCGAGCAGTTAGCTTCATACAATACGGAAAAAATAAAGGAGTTGGGTATAAAAAAGCTCGTTGTGAGTTGTGCTGAAGGTGTTCTTACTTTCAAGAAATATTACGAACTGGAAGCCATTGGCGTTGAGGTTATACATATTTCTCAATTGTTGAGCGAGCGAATGGAATTCCCAGATGTGGAAAAAGCACGTAATCGAGCCATAACAGTCACATATCATGACCCCTGTGCGATGAAACGTTTTCAGTTATACGAGGCGCCGCGAGATGCGATAAAGAAATCCGGCGTAAAATATGTAGAACTGATGCGTTCTAAAGATAATTCGCTGTGCTGTGGTGTTAGCGGGATGATGAACTGCAATGACATGAGCAAAGCACTCAGGGCGTTCAGGCTGGATGAAGTAAAAGGAATGAACGTGGACGTGCTGATAACCACCTGTCCGAAGTGCTTATCGCATTTGAGCTGCTTGAAGCACGAGAGTGAGAGAGAGGAGGAAAAAGAGAGTGAAGGAGAATATAATTTTGAGATAGTTGACCTTGCGGTATTTTTGGGGCGGTTATTGTTCTCTGTTCATAAAAACTCGATTTGAAATACGCCCTATTTAAATGCACTTTCTTCTCTTTGGTAAGAAGATTTTAAAAGCTCGGATAGACGATAAGAACCTAATTCGTTCATATCATGGTGTTCATACATTTAACCTATATATCTTAACCTCGTTGCTCGCATAGAAAAGCGTATATCCTTCAATAGACTGGTTAGTCCAGAGCCGATAGTAAGTAGTCTGATTGGTGAGATTGGTCATCCCGACCAATCGCCCATTCTCATCGAAGGTCATCCTGATTGACTCATTGAGCGGTGTCAGGTTGTATCCTGCAGCGTAACCTATTATGGGTGCTATAAAAGCATCGTTTAGAAAAAGCATCAGGTATACTTCTGAGCTATTGTGTTTCTGTTTGAAAGTTCGAGCTATCTGCAATCCTTTGTCAGGGTCCGTTGCCATCATGACCGCTGAGACCGCCTTTACTTCCTCGTCTGGAATGTGCATCTGGTCAATTACCGACCTTCGTTGTGCGAAATACGCTAATGAATTACCATAGTTCCACCAGTGGATAAATAGGGAATCGGGGTCTGTATTGTTTTTGATGTACAAAAACGTTTCTTTCCATTCGTGTTTAATAGTATAGGAATAACGCACGTCATTTTTTAAAGAACCAATAACTGGATTTACGAGGGCGATGCCAAAGATTATGAGAATAGCTACTGCTGCCAGCTTTTTCCATACTAATTTTCGCTGTCTCTGTCTTGCTATTTCTAATATGAAAGAAGCTCCTATGCCGAGCGATGTGTGCACAAGCATCGAGAACATATCTATGAAATGGTTTGCCCGGACTGCGGGAATCATGGTTGCGAGCAGTGCAGCAAGGAGATACAAACCGTATTTTTCATTGCGCTTGTAAAGAGCATATACACCAACTGCGGTCAGGGCAATCCCAACCAGCAGGAATGTACCGAAAAGAGTTTCAAAGCTTTCGGGTCTCGGTGGCATGAGGTCACCTGTGAATTTATAGACCAGAGGACCTCCTGTAAATCGCAGCATCTGTGCGGCTATTAGTATCTCCGCTGGACCACGCACCGGATAGAGTATTAACGCTATTATAGTTCCAAAAAGCATAGAAGAACAGATGAACACCCACGTTTTCAGCAGATATTTTTTATCCCAATTCATAGAATTGCGGTGAACCAAATAGAAAGTAGATAAAAGAAGTCCGTAAAAAATCAGTATCGCATGAAGGATGAAGTATCCACCCCACGTGAAACCCGTAACGCCAATAAGAACTGCTGGAGCGAGAATTGTAGCTAAATAGACCGCTTTATTTTTGAATTCACCAGGAAAAGGATTTTT
>WJOV01000124.1 GCA_009618475.1 Methanosarcinales archaeon
CAGTTCTATGAACTTTAGAAGGTCTGGCACCTCCTCAAATTCAACAAGAATATCTATATCGCTACCCTCTTCCTGTTCAACTCCCGCCAGAAATTGGCGCTGATTACTTTTGTGGAGAAGACTCGACTTGCGCATGAGAAGATGCTGGAGGAGGGATACGAGGAGGAGTATGAGAAGGCAGTGGTGAGTTATTTGGCGCTAAATATTAGTCGCACAGCAGATTATTCAAATACATTTTGTATGTGGAATAACGCGTGGGAATTTACTAATCATATGTTTGCCAGACAAACTCTTTCTATGTTGTGGGATTATTCAGAGCTCAATCTTTTTTCGCCAATACTCTCAGGGACATGGAAAAGTATGCAGCGTCAAGTTTTTAGAGGAGTAGAGTCCATTGATGTAAGTTCAGCTCCTGCTTCTGTCTTTCAATTATCCGCCACATCTTGTCCTTATGAGGATAATTCTTTTGATGCAGTCTTCACCGATCCACCTTATTATGACAATGTGCCCTATTCCTACCTTTCAGATTTCTTCTACGTCTGGCTCAAAAGAATAATCGGAGATTTATACCCAGAGTTATTCTCCACGCCCTTAACTCCAAAGAGTAAAGAGATTGTGGCGTACACGACCGAGAGAACCTGGGAAGAGGCAAAGGTGTTCTTTGAAGAAAACCTTAAAAAATCATTTCAGGAAATTCACAGGGTTTTAAAACCAAATGGCATTACCACCATTGTCTATACCCACAAATCAACTTCTGGCTGGGAGACATTGATAAACTCGCTATTAGATTCTGGCCTGGTCATTACCGCTTCATGGCCTATTCATACAGAAATGAAAACAAGACTGAGAGCACAAGAATCCGCAGCCTTAGCATCCTCTATTTACTTTGTTGCTCGTAAGACGGAAAGAAAGGAGACTGGCTGGTTCAACGAGGTGAAAGAGGAGATAAAACGGTACATCAACGAGAAGTTGGAACGATTGTGGGAGGAGGACATTTCTGGTGCTGATTATTACATTGCAGCCATAGGCTCATCCATTGAGATCTTTGGTAAATACGAGAAGGTCATGGATTACGAAGGGAATATAATACGGGCGGATAAGCTCCTTGATTTTGTTCGTGATGTCGTGACTGACTACGCAGTCAGGCAAATATTGCATAATGGCATAGCAGGAGAGCTCTCACCGCTAACCAAGTTCTATATACTATGGCGATGGACGTATAAAGAAGAACGTGTTCTTTTTGACGATGCGAGAAAACTTGCACAATCCGCAGGGATTGACCTCGCAAAGGAGTGGAATAAAGGATTTATAATAAAAGATAAGGAGTTCATAAGGGTTTTAGGACCGCAGGAAAGAGATATGAAAGAGTTTGAAGGCGCAAACGAGCTCATAGATGCTCTTCATAATGTGTTAATTTTATGGAAGGAAGGGAATAGAGAAGAGATGAAAAAGGTTCTTGCTGATAGTGGCTGGGGAAATAAGGATTCCTTTTATCGGGTTGCTCAAGCGATCTCTGAGACATTACCTCTTGAAAGCAAAGAGAAGAAACTCCTTGATGGTTTTCTTTCGGGAAAAGAAAAGATAATAAATGAAATAAAAGATACATCTCAACAAACGAGGTTATTTTGATGGAAAAAGCGAATAGAAAGCAGAGATTGCACGGTTGGGACGATGAAAAGATCTACTTCTGGGACGATGAGGAGAGAAAAGAGTGGTGCGTTACTGATGAGGCGGAATTATATAACGAATTGCTTGAGATATGCATAGAATATTTTAAAAAGAAAGGCAGAGAGGCAGAGAAATGAAATCTTTACAGGAAATACAGGCAATTTTGTCCGCCCACAAAGAGAGATCGAAAAAGAGGTACAAAGTCAAAGAGATGGGCATCTTTGGCTCTTTTGTGAGGGGTGAACAGGAAGAGGGTAGCGATATAGATATTCTTGTTGAATTTGAGGAGGTGCCAGACCTTCTAAAGTTCATAGAACTGGAAAGGTACCTTGAAGAAATTTTGCGGATTAAGGTTGACCTTGTAAGAAAATCTGCAATAAGACCCGAACTGAAAGCGATAATATTAAAGGAGATGGTGGAAGTATGAAAAGAGACTACATGCTATACATCAAAGATATTCTGGATTGCATGGAGAAAATAGAAGACTTCATTGGTGATATGGACTTTGATGAATTTGTTAAGGATGATAAAACCTCAAGTGCTGTAGTAAGAAAGCTTGAAATTATTGGAGAAGCCACTAAGAACATTCCGAAAGAGATGAGGATGAAATATAAAGAAATTCCGTGGAGCGATATGGCAAGGATGAGGGACAAGATCATCCACTTTTACTTTGGTGTTGATTATGAAATAGTTTGGAAAGTAATAAAAGAACGCCTGCCAGTATTGAAACAGCAGATTGAAAATATTATTAAAGAGGTGGGAGAAGAATGAAGCCATTTTCAACCATAGCCATACCGGACAGGGATATACTTGAGGGCCGACTCACAATGGACGTCTTTGCCGCTGACCTGTGGGAAGTGTTCAAAGGAAGAGCACCAGAGGAGTATCAGGACTCCACTATCTTCTTTAGAAAAACATACATCACAGACGGATTAAAGAATCTCTTAGATATTGCAGAGAAGAGACTCAAAGGAATGGGCGGAGACCCAATTATCCAGCTTCAAACTCCATTCGGAGGTGGAAAAACCCATTCTCTTATTGCCCTTTACCATAAGACAAAAGAATGGGGAGCAAAGGCAGTAGTTATTGATGGAACTGCCCTTGACCCCAAAGAGATAACCATCTGGGAGGAGATAGAAAGGCAACTTACCGGGAAAGTAGAAAAATTAAAGGGTAAAACCTCACCCGGGCGTGAAAAGTTAAGAGAACTTCTTGATGCACACCAGCCCCTTCTGATTCTGATGGATGAAATATTGGAATACACGACCAAAGCCTCAGGGATAAAAGTGGAAGACTCAAATTTGGCTTCTCAGGTGCTTGCTTTCGTTCAGGAACTTACAGGCACCATAAAAACCCTTGAGAAATCCTTTTTAATTCTTACACTCCCCTCAAGTATCTTGGAGCATTATGATGAAAACGCCGAAAGACTCTTTCAACAGTTGCAGAAGATAACAGGAAGAATGGAGAAGGTTTACACACCAGTCCATGATGAAGAGATAGACCAGGTGATTGGAAGAAGGCTTTTCAGCAGTATAGACGAAAAAGAGGCAAGGAACGTTATAGAAGGATTTCTGGATTATGCTGAACGAGAGAGGATACTTCCAGAAGGTGTGGAAAAAACAGACTACCGTGAAAGGTTCATACGTAGCTATCCGTTCCAGCCAGAGATTGTGGATGTTTTATATAAGCGGTGGGGGAGTTTTCCAACCTTTCAAAGGACAAGGGGAGTGCTCAGGCTACTTTCCCTGGTTGTGTATTCATTAAAGGATACCCAAAGACCATTTATCAGATTGGGCGACTTTGATTTAAAAAATGATGAGATTAAAAGAGAACTGATAAAACACATTGGTCCTGAGTACGATAGCATTATTGCTCAAGATTTAACTTCAAGGGATGCCGGCGCCAAAAAGGTAGATAGAAGTCTTGGAGATGCCTACACACCCTTCTCTTTTGGTAGTGTGGCAGCAACTGCGATTTTCCTCTATTCATTTTCAGGCGGTCCTGAGCGAGGTGCAACTATCACCGAAGTTAAACTTTCGAGTGTTGACCTTTCTGCACCAAGCAGTATAGTTGTAGAAGCAGTATCTAAACTAAAAGAAACCCTTTTCTACCTCTCAGATGAAGGATTATTCTTTACAAATCAGCCAAATCTAAATCGCATACTTTTAACCAGGATGGAGGGTATAGTAGACCTTGAACCAGAAGAGAAAAATCTTTTGACCAAGAGCCTCGCAAAAGAATATTTCGATATACTCCTATGGCCCAATAATTCTAAGGACATCACCGATACGAAGAGATTGAAGTTGGTCATACAACGAAATCGTGACAGATGCAACGAGTTTCTGGAAAATTGTGGAGAACGCCCAAGGGTCTATCGTAATACTCTGATATTCCTTTCCTCTCTGGAGTCCGAGAGAATAAACTTTGAACGTTTCCTGAAGAGAAAACTCGCATGGCAACTTATAGAAAAAGATAAAACTCTCCGCATCACCGACGAGCAGAGAAAGGAAATAAGAGAGAGAACGAAAAAAGCCGAGATGGAAGTTAAAGAGCGTGTAAGGGGTCTTTATCGTACTGTTTTACTCCCCTCAAAGGATGAATTTAAAGAAATTGATTTAGGAATTCCAACCTATGGGGCAGAGACTATCATAGATAAGGAAATATACGAAAGACTGAGAAGTGAAGGCGAAATCCTTGAAAAACTTGCGCCTCTATCTCTTAAGGAAAAATATCTCAAAGATAGGGATTGGGTTGAAACGAAGAATATCCTTGAGTCTTTCTTCAGGACACCGGGAGAGATCAGGATTATTTCAGACGAAGTGCTGAAAGATTGTATAAAAGAAGGTGTCAGGCAGGGATTATTTGGAGTTGGAGATGTAGAGGACGGAAAAACTCTGTGCCGGCATTTCAAAGCCGAATGTTCTCCTGAGTTAATCGAGGGAGAGATTTTTATCAGAGCGGAATTGTGTAAACCTCCGGAGAAAGAAGAATATGAGTCAGAGGAAGATGTGATTCCCACTAAAAAGGGAATTGGGGATGGAGTTAAAAAGGAGGCGTATGGCAAAAAGTACCATACTATCCACTTGAAATTAGACGTTCCTACGGGTAAATTATCAGATATCGTTAGAGTGATACCTTTTATCAAAAGTAAGTTCAATCAAGTGAAAGTAAAAGTTGAAATATCAGCTGTAAATGGCGAGATGTCAGTTTCTGATTACGAGGATAAAATCAAGGAGGCAATCAAGCAGGCAGAAGTCGAGATAGAAGATGAATGGTTAGATGAGGAATAAGTGCATCAAAGGAGTATGCCAAAGAAATGCCAAAGAATACTTCTAAGCCATGGAATGGAGATATGATAAAAATGGACATAAGAGTTCGTAAGATATACGAAGCTTTATTTGCCCTTGAGGACTTGAGAGAACTCTTCAGACAAGCATTACCCGCGGGACTTGACGAACATGAAGAAGCGCAATTTTCAAGCGAAATAGCTCGCTTAGAGACCATCGTACAAGAATTGAAGGAGGGCAAAGGAAACCCTATTAAGCATATTGGAGCGGGACTTGAATTGAGGACGAGAGAGGAAGAGTTTATAAACATCAATCCTATTCAAGCAGGTGGAAGACTAACGCCAGAGGCGAGGAAAGCACTTATTGCATACGGGGACGGCTATTCCGTCTGCGATCAGTGTCTGGTGGGTCGGCTCGATAAGATAAGAAAACCGCCGGTTGAGGAATTCCATGCAGAATTAGCTGACTTCGTGGGTATGGACGAAGTAAGAGTTGTGCCTGGTGCGCGACGTGGTTTTCAAGCGGTTACAGCCTCGCTCATTGAGAAAGGCGATCTCGTGATCGTATCCGATTTGGCACATTATACAGAATTCTTAGCGGTAGAAATCGCAGGAGGCGTCATAAAAGAAGTCCCGTCCGGGTCGAATCACATAGTTACCGGGGATGCTGTCGCGGAAACAATAGAACGTGCGAAAGAGGAGACGGGAAAACTGCCAAAACTCGTCATGATCGAGCATGTTGATTACAGCTTCGGGAATGTGCATGATGTAGAGGGCGTGGGAAAGGTTGCGAAGGACTACGACATCCCGTTTCTTTACAATGGCGCTTATGCCGTGGGAATGATGCCGGTGAATGGCAAGAATATAGGTGCGGATTTTGTCGTGGGTTCAGGACACAAGGGGATGGCTTCCGTCGCTCCTTCTGGCATCCTTGCCACCACCGATGAATGGGCACCAAAAGTATTCAGAAGCAGTCAGATTGTTGGCGATGTTACGGGTAGGCGATTCGAGAATAAGGAGCCTGCGATGCTCGGTTGCACGCTAATGGGCGGGACTGTGCTTTCCATGATGGCTTCGTTTCCACACGTAAAAGAGCGGGTGAAGAGATGGGACGCAGAGGTGAAGAAGTCAAATTATTTCGTTCGTGAGTTCTTGCGCATAGAAGGGAATAAAATTTCAAGTGAATGTCCTCGTAAACATACGCTTTCTAAGGTTGATACCCGTGACAGCTTCGACAGGATTGCGAAGACGCATAAGAGGCGCGGGTATTTTCTTAGCGATGAATTGAAGAGAAAAGGAATTGTAGGCGAATTCGCAGGTTCTACGAGGGTCTGGAAGCTCAATACATATGGCTTGAGCTGGGACAGGATAAAGTATCTGAGCGAAACGTTCATAGAAATAGCGGGGAAATATGAGCTGCCGGTAAAGCGGAAATAAAAAACCACGAGATTCCACAAGATAGACACAAGAGCAAAAATTGCCTATCCCCCAGAAATTAGCTAAATTTTTGAATTTTTTGAAATCTATGTAATTTCTGTTCTCTGATTTCTTGTATCTTCACAATTTCTCGTGAAAATCAGTGTAATCTTGTGGTTATTAAAGGAGCTAAATAAATACTAATAAGATATAAAAAATTAATATGGAAAGAATAGAAATAGGGACGAGGGAAAGCACCGAGCTTATTGACATTACAGGGAAAGTAAAGGAAATTGTCAAAATCAAAAGCGGCGGTGTTGAATCCGGAATCTGCGTGGTATTCACAAAACATACGACTTCGGGAATCATAATAAACGAGAACGAAGCTGGGCTGAAAAGAGACTTCCTGGCGATTCTGAACGAGTTAATTCCAAAAGGAAAGGGATACCTGCATGATAGAATAGACAACAACGCACATTCTCATCTCAGGTCTGTTTTGCTCGGCTCAAGTATAACGATTCCAATAGAAAAAGGCGAGTTGGCTCTGGGAACATGGCAGAGTATCTTTTTCGTTGAGTGCGACGGTCCCAGAAGGAGAGAAATATATGTAAAAGTCATTGAAGGGTAATGTTAACTAACCTCAGTGAAAAATGGAAATTTACTAACGCAAAAATAATCTTGTGGTTAGAAGCCCCAGTGTGGTAATGGACATCCCTTGGGCTTGCGGAGCCCAAGATCCGGGTTCGATTCCCGGCTGGGGCATCACCTCCTGTATGCCTCACCCACCACTTCACCAATATTTTTATATTTATTCGCGATTAGATACTCCTTTAATTCCTTCTTTATCCGCGAAAAAATTTCAAGCCCTTCGCATACCAGTGCACTGCCCACCTGAAACAGGCTCGCACCATTCCTCGCATATTCTATCACGTCCTTAGCGGAAAAGATACCACCAACTGCGATTACTGGTATTTTTAACTCTTCATACAGTGCAAAAACAACTCTTTTGCCGCCAACCGTCAAATCCTTACCGGATTTACCGCCATAGCCCGTGGGATTGCCTAAAATGGGAATATCGAGCGTGTGGTCAATTGGTCTGGCTATTACAGTATTAATCGCCGTGATAGCATCAGCACCAGCTTTTTCCGCGGTCATTGCCAATCCTGCCGGGTCACCCACGTTAGGCGATATTTTCACTGCGATTGGAATTGGATGCACAATGCTGCGTATCTCCTTTATTATACCGCTCAGCAGTTTTGGATTGTTTTCAACCGCTACGAAATCCGTATGCGGGCACGAGGCATTAAATTCGAGCATGTCTATTGGATATTTTATGGCAACCTTCGCTACTTCTCTGCATTCCTCCACACTTTTACCAAAAATACTCAAGATCAATGGCACACCGGCATGCTTCGCATCTTCTATTTCCAGCCCATAATCCTTTATCCCCGGGTTCGGAAGCCCCATCGCATTCACGTAGCTATGGCTACTATGCGGGGCTATTTCAAAGAATGTGGGGTTCGGATAACCTTCTCGCTCATACCGCCCGACTGATTTTGTCACGACCGCTCCCGCACCTGCTACCGCGTATCTATAAAGTAATTTCCCGGAAACTCCAAATCCTGCTGCATTCGCAATTGGATTGGAGAAATTAACACCGCAGACTTCTGTTTTCAATAAAGGCTCGTATTCGGGCGTGAAACGCGAAGGAGGAATTGATAATAACGCACCTGCACGTATATCTGGCTTAACAGAAATTCTTTTACCGCTCTTTTCTCGCTTCCATCTCCCAAATTCCGTTCTTTCCAGCTCTTCTGCATCGAAAACCGGTCCGTCTTTACAAACCCGATACCCGCCAAGGTCACAAGAGCCACAAGCACCGCATCCGCATTTTATTATCCGTTCTACCGAGAGCTGCGTTGGGATTCTTTCACTTCTCGTAATCTCGCAAACACGCTCCATCATCAGTTCCGGACCGCAGGTCAATACCTGCACAAATTCTTCACCTGATGCCAATAGTGCTTCCAATAACTCTGTAACCAATCCCCTATAACTTCCAGAACCATCCTCGGTAGCATCTCTGACTTCACAGCCTAAATCGGAAAAATCTTTCACGTACAAAAGTTCTGCGCTGCTTTTCGCACCTTCTAAGACTACTACGTGCTTACCCAATTCTTTCGCACGCTTCGCTGCAAACCGCAACGGTGCCGCTCCATACCCGCCGGCAACCATGCAAATTCTTTCGCCGTGCAATGAAAACCCTTTACCATACGGACCTCTTAAACCTATCAAATCACCCACCTGCTTTTGATGTAAGCTATGCGTGCAGTCGCCGGCATCCGCAATTGCTACTTCCAGTTCTCCATCGGGCGAAGCATCGGCAATTGAAATGGGTATCTCGTCTATACCCGGATTCCAAACCATAACGAACTGACCGGGTTCGCTTTGTTTGGCAATCTCCTCCGAGTGAAACTTGAATGTTTTTACTTCGCTACTTGCTTTTTTTAGTTCTTCTATTCTATGTAGTGTGGGGATGTTTAGGGGCATTTTTAGCTTATTTATTTCGTAATTACTCACTAAAATTTATATTTATCCCAGGAACTATATAAATTTAAATAGACTGAAGAAGGGTAAAGAAGGATGAAAAACAGACACGAGTCCAAATTCGAACCGAGTTGCACGGTGATGCCGCGGGAAGCAGCAGGTATTGACAATCAGAAGCAGATATTTATTATCGGGCACGAAAATCCCGATTGCGATTCCGTCTGCTCTGCCATTGGCTACGCATACTTCAAAAACATTGTTGACCGGAGATACCTGTATGTCCCCGCAAGGGCGGGAGAATTAAATAGCGAAACAAAATTTGTTCTTGAAAAATTCGATATTGAGCCCCCCATAGAAATAGAAAGTCTCGCACCTACTGCCCGCGATATGGAATTGAAAAAACCTATTGTCGCTTCACCCTACGATTGCCTGAAGTACGTAGCTTCTTTGATGAAAGAAAGCAATATCCGCACTGTCCCCATCGTTGACTCCAACAGAAGGTTATCGGGAATTATTGGTCTGAAAGACATCGCCGAACATTACATAGATACCATGGGCTTTGGCGACATATCTACGACCCCTATTGACCTGAATATACTGATTGATACTCTGGACGGAAAAGTGATTGCCAATCCCAAAGACGTCGAGAAACTAACAGGTAGGATATTTATCGCAGCAATGCAGAAAGCGAGGATTATAAGCAAAATCCGCGCGGGAGACGTCGTTATTCTCGGCGACAGGACGGACGTCCAAATAGATTTGATTAATTCTGGATGTTCTGCTCTTATAATCACCGGCAATTCCACAATTAGCCATGAAGTCATCAGGTTGGCATCAGAGAAAGGAACGGTAATCGTTTCTTCTCCTCACGACACGTTTGTTACCGCCAAGTTGTTCGCTTTGTCAACACCGCTCCATTCTATAATGTCAAAAGAGGTGCCCGTAGCAGGACTTTATACCCGGATTTCCGAGATAAAACGGAAAGTCGTAGAATCCGAATATCGCAGTGTGCTATTGGTAGACGCGGACAACCGATTGATAAGTATAATCACACGAACGGATTTA
>WJOV01000049.1 GCA_009618475.1 Methanosarcinales archaeon
AATGCCTCTGCTATAAACTCATCAGAGAACTTCTCTTCAAATTCCATATCCACCAATCGCTCGCATTTTATCAGATGTTCGTATCTCTCTCTAGGGATACATACGGTTTCCATCCTTTTTAACCTCCTTTTTTTATATAATCACCAATTCCGCCATTCCTACCACCTATACCTATAATAATATTTAGCGTCTTAATAAAAACTTTTAGAAATGCTATTCCAATTTAATAGACATGGAAATAGAGAAAACGAAAAAATACATTGCAGTGCACGGCGATTTCAAAGTGCTAAGTTCCGCGGTCTATAACGGAGGTTTCGTTAGTGCGAAAACAATTTTAAACTTGAACGTGAGCAAGGATTTCAAAGGAAACGCATTTGAACTGTTCGATTCTTTTCTGGATGAGCAAGGTTTAGAAACGGATGAAGTAGTTGGAATGATGACCGCGGTCACGATGAATAATGCAAGAATCATAGAGAAAGAGGACGTAACTGCTGTTATAACCGCGGGCATATCAAAATCAATATCAATATCAAAATCGAGTTCGACAGTAAACATAATCCTGTTGATAAATAATAACCTGTCGCAATCGGCAATGGCGAATGCAGTGATAGTAGCGACGGAAGCGAAAACAGCCGCTTTCTTCGACCTTGACGTGCACGATGAAAAAGGGGATTTATTCACTGGCGATTCTACGGATTCCATGGTTGTTGCCTGTTATGGGTATGGAGAAGGGAAAGGAGAAGGAGAAGAAGAAAAAGAGGAGATATTCGCAGGTAAAGCGACCGAATTAGGAAAAGTGATTTACGAAGTTGTAAGAGAAGGAGTAAAGGAAGCCCTTTTTCGGCACGATAAGTTAAAAGCGGACAGACCGATACTTACGAGGCTGGAGGAGCGAGGGATACATTTAGAGGATATGGTATCAACGGCTCTGGAACTCTACGTGCCGGTGGAAGGAGAAGCCGGAAAGGAAGAGCTAAAAAAGAGGTTGGAAGAAACGATAAAGAAAGAATGTTCGGATGTGAACGTGGCATTGCTGCTGGCAGCGGCATTTCGCATGGATGAGGAAGAGATAAGAAAGGGAAGAGCGGGGGAAGCGGGAGAAGAAGACGCAGCCTGTATTGTTGCCGACGAGCTTATAGGGATTGACATAGCAGAGTATATAGGCGGTAAAAAAGCGCTTTTCAATTTCTTTTATTATGATACGAGGAAACCGGGGATATTGAGCCGATTGGATGTGTTCATGGATGACGCCATTGGTGGACTGATAGCAGGGTGCATGAGTAAGATGTTGGGATAAGGGAATTGGTATTTGTCGAAGCGATTTTCATTCAAGAGCAGATGCCACTTCGTTGCCAAATTCTTCGGCTGCTTCCGGTCCTCTTCCCGTAATTATCCGTCCATCGCGTTCAACCGCCGCACCCGTATAATTCGCTCCTTTTTTCACCAAATTTTTCTTTTCCGAGATAAAAGCAGTTGCCTTCTTCCCTTTTAGTAATCCCGCGTTTGCCAAAGTGGAAGGCGCTATGCAAATCGCACCTACAATCTTCCCCTCTTTAAAGGCATTGGTAGCTAATGCAAGGGCTCTTGAATCGTTAAAGTACACGTCAGCTCCAGACCCACCAACGAAAATCACCGCATCATAATCCCCGGCACGAACCTCCGCCAAATCTTTATCCACTTTTACTTCCGCGCCAAACATCCCCGTCACTCGATTAACGCCCTTTGACGCTATCGTTACCTCAGCTCCCGAGCGTGTAAAAATCGCCATTGGTTCCTTTAACTCCTCATCACGGAAATTTTCCGGTGCTACAACCATTAGCACTTTCTTCTCATTCAAATCAGCCATTTTTTCTAACCTCCCCGCTTTCTAATAATAGAATATACAAATATAATTTTTAGTTTCATCTTATGAAGGGAAACACGATTATAAATATCTTAAAGGTAGAAAGGCACTATCTAAAAATCTAGTGATATTTAAACTTTTCATCCTCCGCATCCGGCATTTCCATCACTTTTGCATATAGTAAACCACCATAATGTGA
>WJOV01000029.1 GCA_009618475.1 Methanosarcinales archaeon
GAACGGTTGAACGTGGATATAGAATATGAAAGGCTTGATTGCGACCCTTTTGTCCCGTCGCCAAATCAGGGCATAATTGCAGCGGTTACGAGGAGAGAGTCGAGGGAAAGCGAGATTTTAAAGAGGATAGACGATGCGGAGACGAGGGTAGAAGCAGACGTGGAGAACGAAGTATTAAAGGTAATTGGAGGTGGATGTTCGCTTCCGGTGGGTGTGCACGCTTGTTGTAAGTGCGGGCATGAAGGAGAAATTGAATTGTCTCTTTACGTCTGTGTTTCTCGTGATAAATATGCTTTGGAAAAGGCGGTGCTTAGTAAAGACAAAAGTTTGGAAGAGGCAAGGAACTTTGCGCTAAATTTTCCGGCGTTGCTCAAAATTTAAATCTACTCGCCTTCCTTCTCCTCTTTGCTCAATACCCTTACACTATCCCCTCTCACGGTGACTGGTATCGGGACCATCGCTTCAAATAGTTCAATGGTGAGCTCTTCATGCGCCTCATCAACTTTTTTCACCCGCGCTTTCTCGCCTTTAAACGGTCCTGACACTATTTCTATTATACTACCTTCCAGTATTCCTGTTACTGATGGTTTTGGCGTGAGAAAATGCTCTACCTCCTCTAAGTTCGTATCTCCCTTGACCAACCCCCGTGCATGAGGCACATTTTGAATTATTTGTTCTATCGCATCAGAAAAAGAAGCTTCTATTAGCACATACCCCTTCAGCTCGTCAGGCACTAAAATCGCCTTTATTCCATGCTCACTTTTTCCTTTCTCTCGTATCGCACCCTCCATCAGATTTGCAACTGCCAGCTCCTGATTTACCGTTGTTTTTATTACGTATATCGTATTCGTAACCATAGCTCAAATCCCCTTTGGTAAAACCGTCATCAAAATGTAGATAGAAAATCCAATCATGCCAATTAGTGCCATTGCAGCACCCGCGATTTTGGAAATCTTGAAAAATTCTTCCCTTTTCGGTCTCTTCGCTAACTTCAGTATTCTTACGTACTCCTTTAACTTTTTCGATATGTCTTCGAGCTTCATTTGCATTTCAATTAATTAATTACCACTACCGCACTATTTCAATGCCGTATTTCTCCTTTTTCATCTCCTTCCGTGCGTATATTTGCTCGGATTTCACACCCGTCACAACGAGCAGTGTTCTCATCGTGTTCTTCAGTTCGGGGCTTATCTGCACGCCCCATATTATTCTTGCATCTGGATTCATCATTTTATATACTTCTTGAAGCGCTCCTTCTGCCTCCTCTACCGTCATGTCCTCTCCACCAGTCACGTTCACCAGTGCAGATTTTGCATCTGACACGTCAACCTCGAGCAAAGGCGAGCTTAACGCTTTTCTCACCGATTCTATCGCTTTATTCTGACCATCCGATTCACCAAATCCTATCATTGCCATTCCACCATCTTTCATCACCGTTCTCACGTCTGCGAAATCCAGATTTATAAGACCCGGTTTTGTTATCAGTTCCGTTATTCCCTTAACCGCACGCATCAATACGTCATCGGCGACTCTAAACGCATCGTTTAATGACAACCTCGGAACTATATCCAGTAGTTTGTCATTTGGTATCACGATCAGCGTGTCAGTATGTTCACGCAGCATTTCAAGCCCGGTATCAGTATTCTCTCTTCTTACGTTTCCCTCTGCACTGAATGGTAACGTCACCACACCTATGGTGAGCGCGCCGACGTCTTGCGCTGCTTGTGCGACTACTGGCGATGCCCCTGTCCCGGTGCCACCACCCAACCCGCAGGTTACGAATACCATATCCGCATCCTCAACAATCGCTTTTATGTCCTCTTCGTCTTCCCTCGCCGCTTCTTCTCCTAACCTCGGGATACTCCCTGCTCCCAGCCCCCGCGTTGTCTTCTTTCCTATCAATAACTTTTTCTCCACTTTTGCATACAACAAGTGCTGGGCATCGGTGTTCAAAGCAAATAGCTCATCATTGGCGGGATATTAGCACAGGCTTCTTCGATTATTGATGGATGTGATGGCGAGGTAGCGAGGTTGAAG
>WJOV01000120.1 GCA_009618475.1 Methanosarcinales archaeon
GATACGCGAAGTTAGACCGCGATGCAGGCAGGGGAATGAGTATATCGGTAGGAAGAATAAGGGCAGGTGGAATAGAAGCGGGAAACGAGGTAAAATACATTGTTCAGGGGCATAATACGATAAGAGGGGCTGCCGGGGCATCTATATTGAATGCAGAAGTGTTGGTGGAACGCGGGTATATAAAAAAGTAACATGAAAATAATAGTGGGAATTACGGGAGCAAGCGGTGTTGTGTATGGAATACGATTGTTAGAAGTGCTAAGAGAAAGAAACACCGCAGAAACCTATCTCATCGTATCGGAGAGTGCAAAGAAGATAATAGCCATAGAAACAGATTATGAACTTGAGGAAATATACGCGCTTGCTTCTCATGTCTATGATAATTCAGACCTCACGGCACCGCTAAGCAGCGGGTCAGTCCGGCATGACGGAGCGATAATAGCGCCTTGCAGCATGAAAACTCTGGGTTGTATCGCAGCCGGCATATCTACTACGCTAATCACGAGAGCCGCGGAAGTATGCTTAAAGGAGAGTAGAAAATTGGTGATTATACCAAGGGAGGCACCTCTCAGTCTTATACATCTGGAGAACATGGTTACGGTGAAGAAAGCAGGTGCTATTCTCTTGCCTGCATCACCGGCATTTTATCATAAGCCAAAAACCGTGCTTGACATGGCAGATTTTATCGTGGCACGCGCACTTGACGTATTCGGGATTGAACTCGGAACCGGGAAGGAGAACGGTCTAATAAAGCGATGGAAACATTTATAAAAGACCGATGCGTAAATAAACATAAACAATGTCGGGATAGCCAAGAGGTCTAAGGCGGTAGGTTGCTAACCTACTTCCCCTTACGGGGAGCGAGGGTTCGAATCCCTCTCCCGGCGCTTATGTTGAACCCAATTTTGTGTATATATGAAAGAATATTGAAAAGAGGAATATTGAATTCGCCTATTCTCGTGAATCATGTCCTTCTTGTCCTGGATGAAACCGACCTCCTATCCGATGCGATGGGAATGGAAAAGCTACGGCACTTCATAAAGTGGTGCCATGCACTGAAAATAGATATTATAAGTGTTTATATCAGCGTTATCCGGGATGGTATGGACAAGAAGTTGCTGGAAAAAACTCACGCTCACCTCATGGAACATATAACAAAGGCGTGGAGTACGGAGATTATAAAGGCGAGTTCACATCTTTTGAGAGAAGAGGTGAAGATATTCCTCAAAAGGCAACGCTTGATGATGTCCTTGGTGTGCTGAAGAGTTTTGATTCAAAAGCAGAGAGGTTGGTTTCAATTTTAAGCGGTATGGACGTAACGCTTAAAAGCGTAAAAGAAGATACATCGAGCATAAAACAGGATACAAGAATGATACCAGGCATAAAAGAGAACACAGAGAAGATGCTTGAGAAGCAGGAGGATACAATAGGAGAGATAAGTGCATTACGAGAAGACCTGAAGTCGTATATGGAGAACAAGTTTGCTAAAATCGAATATGAAATAGCGGAGATAAAAGCTAAAATCGGGATGGTTTGATTATTTTTTTAAATTCAGCTTCGTTTTCAGGATGTTTAGCAAAGTTTCTTTGGTGGGAGCTTCAATCAAATTTCCATTGAAATCGAACAGGAGCTCGCCCACTGGTATGATTCCATGTGGTGTTTTTGCTACGATTTTCACATTCCATGTATTATTCCTTTTGTCAAAATATACCTCCCCCGCAGATACCAGGTTCCCAAAATTTTCTATTAAATATTCCTTCGCCGACTCAAATATCTTTATTTGCATGATATCTCCCAATTCTTAAATACACTCCAAGCCTTTAAAAACTTTTCTATCTCACATCTTTTAAATTCGCCTTCTGAAATACCGGGGTCGTGGTAGGTTATTTCATAGTTATTTCAGAAAAATCAGTTATCCTGTTGAGCCTCTTTTTTTTTGTCATCCCAGCGTTCTCAGCGGTAAATAAATATTTGCAGACTTATAAAATTTTTTGAAACTCCATTCCTACCTGCGCGAAATGGTCATCTTGTGTAAGTATATAGGTGATTCCTATCTCTGCCATGACTACCATTGAGGTTAAATCGGTAAAGGATATTCTTGGCTTGTCCTGAAACTTTATTCTTAAGCCTTTTGCTTTCTCGAATCGCTCTGCGGTAATATGCTCTAAACGGAGATAGCCTTTCTTGATAGCAAGCTCTATTACATCCAGCGAATCCTTAGCCTCCTTAAAGGGCAACCGTCTGAAAAGAAGTGTAAATGTTTCGTCTAAGACATAATCGGTAGTGTAAAATAAACATTTCCTACTGCATAAACTAAGATACTGGTCTTTTATCTCCTTGTGTCTATGCTCCTTTTTATCCCGCAAAGTAAGCCATCCCCACGTATCCATAAATAATTTCAAGGTTAGTCTCCATAGAGTTCACGATCAATGTCTTTTGCTAAAGACCCATGCGATACTCCACCTATGTATTTCAGAATAGGATCTTTTTTGGGGTCCAGGTCTAATTCTGATTTTTCCTCTCTTTCTCCTTCCATCTTCTCTTTTGCCAAAAGATAGCTCACGAAATCAAAGACTTCAGTAAGTTTATCCTCTGACAGACGTTCCAGCGCTTCCTTAACAACGTCCTTGACTATCTGTGTCTTATATTTATTCATTTATACCACCATTATGATTTTAAAATTGCAAATAGTATATAAAAGATTTTCGGTATCTCGCTTCTCTGTTTCAACAAACGCACGTGTTTACCGCTGAGCCCGTAGAGAACCAGAAAAATCATTTATCTCATCTCAGTCAGCGCTCTCCGTGATCTCGGCGGTAAACAAATACCAATAAACTTTAATTTACATAACTATATTTCTCTTTTTTATAATAACAAACTATGCAATGGACATACGCAAAGGCAGGCGTGGATATAAAAAAGGAGCAGGGAGTTGTCCAAGCGCTATCAGCAGAGCTAAAGAGGCAAAAGGATTTAAAAGGTTTCTCGGGTCTTTTAGAACTTCCTTTTGATGCGCAACGCCTCCTCGCTATTTCCACTGATGGCGTTGGCTCGAAAGTTCTGGTTGCCGCAAAGCTGAACAAATGGGATACCATCGGTATAGACTGCATTGCGATGAACGTGAACGATGTTTACTGCGTTGGAGCAACGCCTATTGGTTTTGTTGATTATCTTGCGATGGAAAAGCCGGATGAACGGATTGCATCGGAAGTAGGCAAGGGCTTGGAAGAAGGAGCGGAAATCGCTGATATTTATATCGTGGGCGGTGAAACGGCGATACTACCAGAAGTAGTAACCGATTTAGACCTTTCCGGAACTTGTGTTGGATACGTGCGGAAAGACAAGGTGATAAGAGGCGAGAAGATAGAAGTAGGCGACCTGGTTCTGGGCATGAGAAGTTCGGGAATACACAGCAATGGGTTAACACTTGCGAGGAAAGTGATAGAAGATGCAGGGTTGGATTATAATGAGCAGTTCGTGTATAATCCAGAGAGAAGCATAGGTGAAGAGTTACTCACGCCAACGCGGATATACACAGAGGTTTTAGAGCTCTTGAACCGGTGCGAAGTGCACGGTCTGGCGCATATAACCGGCAGTGGCTTCTTAAAACTGCGAAGAATCACTGACCTCGGCTTCGATATTTATGCTCCAATGGAGCCGAATGACATATTCAAGTTCGTCCAGGAGAAAGGTAACGTTACTGATGAAGAGATGTATAAGACGTTCAATATGGGTATGGGCTTCGCTGTTGTAATACCAAAGAGCGAGGAGCGTGAAGCAATTCGGATAACGAGAGGTAAAATCGTGGGTGAAGTCGTGGAGAAGGAGAAGGGGATAAAGGTAGGCGATGTCAAATTAGAGGTTTAGTTTATTAGCGGTTCAGCTCGTTAGCTAATCTGCTAATCCGCCAAACCGCTAAACCGCTAACGCTTTTATCTTTTTAACGCATTCCTCTACGCTCATTTTCGCTTGCTCCCCCGTATCAAGATCTCTTAACGTCACTTTTCCTTCTTTCACCTCTTTTTTACCCACGAGCACGGCAAACGAAGCACGAATGGAACCTGCATAAGACAACTGAGCGCTTAGACTTCTGCTCATCACGTCTAAGTGCGTAGGAAAGAATTCTCTTAGCTTAGACGTTATTTTTATCGCTTCTTTTATCACATCCCGGTCATAATCATTTCCTTCTCTTATCGGCACCACCACCACTTCCTTTCGCTTCAAATACCTTTCCTCTAAAGCGAATGACTCTGCCAATCGGTCAAAACCAAATGCAAACCCCGTAGAAGGAACGTCAATACCGCCGAACAAAGCAGCCAGCCGATATGAACCGCCACCGCATACCTGATTCTGTGCTCCTAACTTGCCACCAGCTTCGTATATCTCAAACACCATTCCCGTGTAATAATCCAAACCTCGTGCTATTCCCGCGTTTAAAGTAAAAACAACGTCGTAATAATCGAGAATTTCCAGCAGCTTCTCCAATTCCTTCAACGCATCGCTGTCAGAAGTAACTATCCTGCGTGCTTCTTCCAATGCCTCTTTTCCTCTTGAATCTATCAGGCGCATTAAATTGGCAATCAACTCCTTCTTCGCACCTATCTCACTCATAAACGCGATTACTTCTTCTCTTTCTCCCTTGTCTATCAATCTCATCACTTTGTTCATCTCCGCCTCTTCCACCTTCACGTCTCGTAAAATCGCTCTTATCAGACCCACATGACCCACGTGAAGCTCTGCTTTTACGCCCAACGACTTCACGATAAAGTAAGCGAGTGCGATTATCTCTGCCTGCGCCTCCGGCCTGTCCGACCCGATTATCTCGGCGCCAAACTGCCAGAACTCCCGGTAACGTGCCTTTTGCGGCTCCTCATACCGGAAACAATTGCCGAAATAATAAACCTTCGTTGGTCTCGGCACCATCTTCAGTTCGTTAACGTACATCCTTATCACCGGAGCAGTCAATTCCGGTCTCAGTGCTAAATGCCGTCCTCCCTTATCCTTGAACTCGTACATCTCCTTCAAGATTTCCTCGCCGGATTTGAGTGTGAAGAGTTCCGAGCGTTCAAAAGTGGGTGTTCTTATCTCCTCGTACCCCCATCTCTCTGCTATATCCTGCATTCTTGCCTCCATTATCCTTCTCTTCCTCATTTCCGCAGGCAAGAAATCCCTCGTCCCACGTGCTCTTTCTATCCGCATTCCTTTGTTAAGTTGACTTTGTCATATTTAAAATTTACCGCAAAGAACGCGGAATTAGCGGTTTAGTTTATTAGCGGTTCAGCTCGTTAGCCAAACCTATAATTTTAAGCGGTTCCGCGGCTTGGCTCGTTAGCGATTTAGACTAAACCTCTAAACCTCTAAATACATCCTCTGCGTTCTCCGTGAACTCTGCGGTTAATCTGACAATGTCAAGTTAATATAAATGCCTTTTATCTCCTCCATACTTGCATCTGTCTTAAATGCGGTATTCGAAAAATGAGTCCTGCTTGCGGAAAAACCGCTTGAGCGTAAAGCATCAATTAAGGCAGAGATGGAAGGAGGCTGAACCTTCAAAGCTTTGCATATCGCATGATGCTCATAATAAAAAGGTATGTCCAGCTCATTTATGCACGTTTCGACAATCTTCCCCGCTTCTTTCTTCTTTCCCATCTCTCTTTTACACAATTCTTCATGCACCCGTTCGCAAAACCACTTCTCTTTTATCGCCCCTATATACAAAGGACCTGCAATCCGTATTTTCGCAGCACACGCTTCACAGTTCCTTTCTATGCGCATTTCTCGCATATCGGAGCATGAAAAAGCAAATCTGGTGCCGCAAGAGAAGCAATGTGCAATGAACCCAAGCCTGTTCATGCTGGCATCTGCTTTTTTCGCTCCTCTTTCCACTTTCGCTATGATTCTTATGAAATGCGCCTTTGAATACGATAGCAACGGCTGAACCGCCTTATCGAATTTGCACAGGTCTCTCGTCACTCTACCTAAAAGAATACGTGTTGCCATCTCCGTATGATATTCCGTGTTAAGCGGTTTTGCATCATACTTCCTCAAGCCACCTGAATGAGCGCCGCATAATGGCGCCGTATCCGTCGCTGTGAGCAACAATAACTTCTTCACCGACCTGCAAGCGGCATCCAAAAACGGAATTGGCGACCCGAAAGGGTCCACATCCACCAGATCGCATCTGTTTTGTAATAGAAGCACATTCGCATTCTCGTTATATGCTTTCGCTCTCTCTTCTAACTCGTTCAACCCTATATTTCGTTTTATGAGTTCGTAAGCGGGCGTGCTTCGGTCGTTAATAGCCACGGACAGCCCAACTTCTTTCGCCACTCTCACGCCCCTTATTCCTGACCCCGCAAGTGCGTCTATGTATCGCAGTCGAGAACTATTCGGTAGCGAGGAAACAAAAGCAGCTACTCCCGCTATGTCTATATCCCTGCACAATTCCATATTTGGATTATAAAAAACCGACTTTGTGGGTTGCTTCGGCACTAATATCTTCGTGGTTCCCTCTCTTATCTCTGAAAACATTTGTTACCGGGAAATATGGCAGATTATTTATATTTGTATAGCTAATGTAAAAAACCACGAGATTTCACAAGAAACCTTTTCTTAGAAAGAAAAGCTTTACCAAAAGAACTTATTTGTTTTTCTTTTAGCACAGGTTTTCTTTTTTACAAAAAGAAAAAGTGTTGTGTAATCTTGTGGTTAGCTAAATAAATACTGTCAAATCATTATTTCCCATAATATATCTTCCTCACTGGCCACGATATTTCTATCCCTTCTTCATCGTATCGCTTCTTCAACGCTTTTATAAATTCATGTATAACAATGTATTTAGTTGCAGGTTCCGCCACACGTAAAATAATCGAGAAATTGATATTCGAGTCGCCAAACGTATGGTACCTGATGAAGGGTTGAAAGGTTTTAACCGCTCCCGGGACGGTTTCTAGTATCTGATTTGCAACTTCAATCGTGACCTTCTCCACTTTTTCCAAATCCGACCCGTAAGCAACGCCACATTGAATTACAGCGGACATCTCAAGCACCGGCAACGAATAATTTGTGATTGCACTTTCTGCAAGTTTTGAATTTGGAATAATGACAAGCGTATTTGGCAGGGTTCTAACCCTCGTGGACCGCCAGCCTATATCCTCGACAAAACCTGAAATACCGCCCTCTATCTCTATATAATCTCCAAAATTTATTGGCCGGTCAGTGATAATATGCAATCCAGCGAAGAAGTTTGAAAGTGTGTTTTGAAGAGCCAGTCCAATAGCTAAACCACCCAACCCAAAAGCCGCAAGTAAAGGTGTTATTTTCATTCCGAATTGGTTCAGAATCATTAAAAAAGCCATTAAATAAATGACAATCGCAACCATATTGCCCATCAATTTCGGCATCTTCTCATATTTCTGCTGCACCTTCAGCCACCGACTTAACAACACGCCCAAAATCCGGGCTATAATCAATGACAGTAACAATACAGTACCGATAAAAAATATCGCATCTAACTGCGTGAAATATAGTGCGAGGACCGATAGAGATTTCAATGCGAAATACAAACCAGCAAACATGATAAAAATGCACACCGGTTTTGTAACTATTTTCAATATAATGTCGTCAATATCGGTCTTTGTTCGAGCAGCGATTCTTCTGACGTATTTCACGAGGATAATATGGGCTATTTTGGTATGAATAGCGAAAGTTGCCAGAATCAAGCCGAAGTGAAACCATTCATTCCGAATTAAACTTTGTAGTATTTCTATTACAGCCATCTTTTTTCACCACACGCGTCACATTATCCGCTCCACTATCCTTCTCACGCTGACAACGGATGGTGCATCGTCGGGTAAATCCACAATCGGCATGCCTTTAAAGTCGTATTCCGGGATTAACGGGTCAAAAGGTATTACCACTTCTATGTCGAGGCCATGTTTCTCCGCTTCCGCTATTAGCCTCGCCTCCGCACCTTCCGGTATTTTATTCGCTATGTTTATTAGTTTCTTCACGTCAACGTCTATTTCCCCGGCAATCTTTCTCAGCCGCAATGCTGTTTTTATGCTCCTCAACGTCGTATCCAGCACAACCAGCATAATGTCAACGTCCATTGTCGTTCTCCTGCTGAGATGCTCCAGACCTGCTTCGCAATCTATTATCGTGTAATCGTAGTTCTTCGTCAACGTATCTATAATCAATCGTATTATGTGATTTACCGGGCAGTAGCAACCCTGTCCCTCCGGGCGACCCATAACCAGCAGGTCATAATACTCTTCCTCCTTGATTATCTCCGCTATCTTACCCTCGAATTGCGCCCTCACGTCTAGTGTCACGTCTCGTTGCTTCTCCTCCAATAAACTTTCTCTTATATCGCCGGTCGTCTTATCACACGCTATCCCGAGAGCGTCAGGCAGGTTCGAATCCGCGTCTGCATCTATGGCTAATATGCAAATGTCCTGACCAGCAAGTTTCAATATTTCGCGTATCAACAGCGCGGAAATAGCCGTTTTCCCCGTTCCTCCCTTCCCTGCCACCGCTATTATTTTACCCTTTCTCATACCCCGCAACGCCACGTTTCATTTACTATTTCCCTCTGTGAGTGGATTTCTGCCTCAAATCATGTGACCCGCATTTCCTGCACCTCGTCGCCCTGAGCGCATTTCTCGCATTACAGTCCATGCATATTTTCACGCGAAAGAGCCTTGCCTCCGCTTCCGGGAATCTTGCCATTCCATTTCTCACCTCTACATATCTACTTTACGTACACCCATAAAAACCTATAAATTCTTTTAAATCTTTTCACAGATAGATAAAGGAATAAGAGGTAGAAAATGGAAAAGATAAAAGTGGGGATATTGGGTGCGACAGGAAGCGTAGGACAGAGGTTCGTGCAACTTTTGGATGGACATCCCTGGTTTGAGTTTGGAGCTCTTTTTGCTTCTGAGAGAAGTGCGGGTAAGAGATACCGCGAAGTGGCAAAGTGGGTTCTTCCGTATGAGATGCCGGAGGAAGCAGCGGAGCTGGTGGTGCAATCCATGAACGATATAGGTGTTGCGGGGAATGAAGACGTAGCAGTTATGTTTTCCGCTCTGCCGGGGTCAATTGCACGCGAAGTGGAGAAGAAATGCGCACAGGCCGGATATGCGGTTTCCAGTAATGTATCGGTGCATAGAATGGAAAAGGACGTGCCGCTGATTATTCCGGAGATAAATGCAGACCATTTAGCATTAATCGAGGTGCAAAAATCGTTGCGGGGCTGGGATGGGTTCATTATAACAAATCCCAATTGTTCGGCAATCGTGATGACCCTGAGTTTGAAGCCTTTGATGAGATTGGGAATAAAAGAGGTGCGGGTTGCAACCATGCAGGCGGTATCGGGTGCCGGGTATGCGGGTTTGCCTTCAATGGCGATACTGGATAACGTGATACCGTTTATAGGGCAGGAGGAGGATAAGATGGAAAGTGAGCCACTTAAGATCCTCGGGACGCTGGAAGAAAAGGAGATAAAAAATGCGGCGTTCAAAATCTGTGCTTCTTGCCATCGAGTTCCCGTGATGGATGGGCATACAGAGGCGGTATGGGTGAAGTTTGGAGAAAGTGTAAGTGCGGAGGAAGTGAAGAGGGCATTTAAGGACTTCACCTCTGATATAAAAACGCCTTTCGCTCCTGATAAGCCTATAATACTGCGTGAGGAGCAGGAT
>WJOV01000136.1 GCA_009618475.1 Methanosarcinales archaeon
ACCGAAAACGAATGGCAGAGTGTTACCTGGAATCATACCGGAACTATTACCAAATCAGAGCAAAATGAGATTGTATTCGAGGATTCCGCGGAATCAAAAGTCATGGATGCGTATTGGGACAAACAAATGGAGAGGTTCAAAAAGGAAAGTTCTTTTTAATAAAAAAGTGTAAATCAATACAAAGAACATGGCAAAGATAGAATGCGTTTTCTGGAAGGATAAAATCGGTGGCGAAACAGAGAGGCTGGTAACAGAGGCGTTTAGATACGGCTTCACCGTCGGTCCGCATGGCGAATGGGAGTTAGTCATCGCAAGGGAGGATAAAGAAGTGAGGAAAAGCGAACTCGTGAACATAAAGATAAAAGAAATAGAGGTGCCCCCGAAGGCGATAGTCTTGCCCTGCTTCATACAGCGACACGCACTTGGTATCGTTTCTTCGCTCGCAACTGTAGGAAAGCCAACGCCCGTTGAAGAAAAGAGGGTTCTTGACGAGGTCATTTTTCACCCAATATGCAATGGTATGGTGAATAAAGGGGAATTACTCACTGTTGTGAACATATTTTACGCTGCAATCGAGCGAAGGCTTGCAAGAGGAGCGGCAGAGAAGTGGCTGCGAGAGAGATACCGGTATTAGTGTTTGCATTTGTCGGTGCGCCGGCGGCGGGGAAGACCGAAGCGGCATCCGTGGCAAAGGAGATGGGCATTCCTGTCATAACGATGGGAGAGGTGATAAGAGCGGAGTTGAGAAAGCGAGGTCTTCCGTTAAGCGATGAAAATGCAGGCAGAGTTGCGAATGAGTTTAGAGCGTGCGAAGGGATGGATGCGATTGCAAAACGGTGCATCCCACTTATAAAGGGCGTAGAGCGTAAAAGAGCGGGAATAACGGTCATCGTGATAGATGGAATACGCGGCATCGCAGAGGTAGAAACGTTCAAAAAAGAATTTTGCAGTGATTTCGTTCTCGTGAGAGTAGAAGCGCCTCTTTACCTCAGATATGAACGAATAAAATCACGTGGTAGAGGCGATGACCTATTAAGTATCGAGGAATTTAAGAATCGTGAGGAAAGGGAGCTTGGATGGGGCATGGGAGAAGCGATGAAAAAAGCTGATAAGGTGGTAAAGAATGCAGTGTCGTTAGAGGCGTTTAAAGAGCAGATAAAAGAGATTCTTCTCAGGTATCCGCTCAGTAATTGCTCAATATCTTGTGGGCTGAAATCCTAAATACTAAATACTAAATCCTAAACAATGAAATTGTTTAGAGCTTAGAAATTAGGATTTAGAATTTTCCACATTTTGTTGAGCTCTTTCTTAGTTTAAGTGGTGGCAGTTTCCATAAGTTCAATATGAACTCGTTGGGTATCTGTCTGTCAGACATGCCCTTCGGATTTTCAGGATTAGCAATGAATCCACTGACTTCTTCAGTCCACTCTCCTTCTCGGGCAAGCACAGAAAAGACATCTTTCTTAATCCCCTGTCTTTTGCTTACAGGACAATAATTATCAATAAACGCTTCGATTATTCTCCTCTGGTCCCCGAAGGGTAGTTTTTTTATTGTATCTTCATAAAATCCGATATTCAAATGAGCCAGAACTTCAAAAACTGGAATGCCCACTGACAATTCGATATTTTCCCTCAGGAACCCTATCTTCGTCATCAATCCCTCACGAGAAAGTTTAAAGCATTCCTGACATCTCCTCAGAATCTCACGAGCACCACCAAAGAAAATGTCTATATCTCTAAATCTCAAACCTTCTTCATTAAACCGCTCTACATCTTCCGTCTTTATTTTTATGTTTCCTTTTATACCGGGAATCTCATCTCTATATATCGCATGTTCATAGTCTATCAGGTTACCATGCGCATCTACATTCCCCGGATGGGTGAAGCAGTGGTAGATTCCAAGCTCATGACCTGTTCTCAATATCCTGCCTAATCTCTTCATGGCGTTGGACAGAAGCTCAACATGAGCAATACCCTCCATTATGGCGAGCTGGCGAACTATCTGGAAAAGGTCAAGCCTGATAAAAGGAATATAATCTTCACCCCATCTTCTGAGAACACCATACTGGATAATTTCACCTTCTTTCTTTTTTTCAAGTTCCTCGCACTCTTCAGCACTTAAAGGTCTAACATCTATCTTTGCACCTTCGGTTTTGAGTATCGCCATTCCAATGTCGTGATACTCCGCCTTAACGTTGCCTGCTCTTTTAGCAATATCGTTTAACGCTCTCGCCTCTCTCTCACCATGCACCTTCAAAAGCAATCCCCGTGGTTGACCACTTGCAGGCACTATCTCATCACTGTATGGCAAGGTAAGACCCTTATATTCATTGAGTTCGTTGTTCTCAACAATGAAGTAAGCCCGTTGGCTGTGAGATTCAAATGCCTTCTTCCGTAACAGCCTTCTCTGGACATCCTCAGAAAGATAAGCCGTATGCGAATATGCTATTTTTGTCACGGGGTCGAAAAAGACCAGCCCTTGCGCTAATGGTCTTACCTGCTGCCATTCTATCATACGATGTCCATACAGGACGTCTTCAATCTCTTCTTTTTCCAGCGGATGTTTTTGATTCACTTTTTAACTTAACTGTTTAACTTATTTCCCGACCGCCCCGTAAGAGAAAAAAACAGTAAGATTTTAAAGCTTTGCTTTTTTATATTCTATGTATGGCAGAGACAGAGAAAAGCATAGAGGAGATAAACGAAAGAATCGAGGACGGCAGTGTTCGTGTAGTGACTGCGGATAGAATGAGCGAGATAGTGCGCGAGTTGGGTGCAGAAGAGGCGGCGAAGGAAGTAGACGTTGTCACCACAGGGACTTTTGGCCCTATGTGCTCTTCGGGCGTGTTCATCAACTTCGGTCATGCGGACCCGCCGATAAAAATGCAGCGAGTCTGGCTTAATGACGTGGAAGCATATACAGGAATTGCAGCGGTAGATGCTTACCTCGGAGCAGCGCAATTATCAGAGGATAAAGCGACAGAATACGGTGGTGGATACGTAATAGAAGATTTAGTGGCAGGTAAGCCGATAGAAATAAAGGCTATTGGCTATGGCACCGACTGCTATCCCCGTAAAGAAATAGAGACAACCATTACGCTCGATGATTTAAATCAGGCGGTGATGCTAAATCCAAGGAATGCGTATCAAAGGTATGCGAGTGCGACAAACTCCACGGACAGGACGTTATACACTTATATGGGCACGCTGCTTCCGGACTATCGGAATGTGAATTATTCCGGTGCAGGCGCGCTTTCTCCGCTTTTTAACGACCTTGATTTCGAGACCATAGGAGCAGGCACGCGGATTTTCCTTTGTGGTGCGAAAGGATATGTGGTAGGAATGGGGACGCAACACGACCCTGTTGACCGCTTCGGAACTTTAATGGTCGCAGGGGACCTGAAGGAGATGAGTGCGGAATTCCTCAAGGGTGCCACCTTCTACGGATATGGTGTTACTCTGTACGTAGGTCTTGGAATACCGATACCGGTGTTGAATAAAGGGATAGCGAAGAAGACTGCGATAAGTGATGCGGATATTGTAACAGAAGTGATTGATTATGGTGTTTGCAGGAGAGAACGACCAGTAGTGAGAGAAGTAACATACGAGGAGTTAAAATCCGGAATAATAGAAATAGAAGGTAAGGAAGTGCCGACTTCTCCGCTTTCCAGTTTTTACATGGCGAAGAAAGTAGCAGAGGAGTTGACGAGTAGAATAGAACGAGGAGAATTTTTACTGTCGCAGCCGGTAGAGAGATTGCCGAGAGATACCGTGTTTAAACCGATGAAAGAGACGAAGGGGCTACCGCTGGTGAAGGACATGATGATAAGAGAAGTGAAGACGATAAGCGAAAGAGCGAGTATAGCAGAAGCGGCGAAATTGATTATGGAAACACAATCAACGCATATTCCCGTTATATCGGGAGATGGGAAACTCGTGGGAATCGTAACAGCATGGGATATATCCACGGCAGTGGCGAAGCGGCACGAAGGATTGGCGGAAATAATGACGAGAAAGGTGATAACCGCGGATTCCGCGGAGCCTCTGGAGCTGGTGATAAGAAAGTTGGAGCGATATAACATTTCCGCGTTACCTGTCACAGATGGGAATGGAAAGGTGATTGGGATGGTAACAAGCGATGAGATAAGTAAATTGATAGGTAAAAGGAAGAGATGGCAATGGAAACTAAGGATTTAAAAGTGGATTTGTTATGCCTGGGTGCGAGAGTATCAGGCGTGGATAAAGGCAGGAAAGGTGGCGCGGGTCCTGCTGCCGGTGGGATGTTCCTTTTTGGTGGCACGGTAGCGAACGTTCCAACACAGAGCTGGTTCGTTTCTCAGTCGCCTTATAACGTTGATGCCGAAAACGGTAAATACGTAATCAAGAGAGATGGCGAGCGAATAAGTGAAGTTCATTTCCCATCAAAGAAGTTCGAGAAGTTGAAGACTGGAGAGGGGATACCATACAATAAAATCGCACTTCTGCACGGAGCGGACTGCTTAGCCACTACCACGATACAAACTTGCGTGTATTGGAACACGCCGAAGAGGTGTAAGTTCTGTGCAATCGAACTCTCACTGAAAAGTAGTGCGACGATAGCGAGGAAGAAGCCGGAACAGCTTGCCGAAGTGGCGCTTGCTGCGAAAAAGTTGGACCACGTGACGCACGTGACGCTTACCACGGGCACGACGTCCACCCCTGACAGGGGTATAAATTACCTTGCGGAAACTGCGAGAGCGATAAAAGAAGCAACTGGATTGTCCATTCATGCTCAATTCGAACCGCCGGAGGAGCTCAGCATGATAGACGTTCTTTACGATGCCGTGGATACCGTGGGAATCCATGTGGAGACTTTTGACCGGAAAGTGCTGGAAGAAGTGGCGTTATGTAAAGCTGAGATACCGTTTCAGCAATACATAGAAGCGTGGAAGCGAAGCGTGAAGATTTTCGGCGATTGTCAGGTCAGCAGTTACGTAATTGCAGGCATGGGAGAGAGCGATGAATCTATCATAGAGGGTAGTAAAGTATTGGCGGAACTTGGCGTTTATCCGTTCATCGTGCCTCTGCGTCCTATACCGGGGTCGGATATGGAAAATGAGAAGCCACCAAGCCCGAACAGGATGCGTTACATATACGAGGAGGTAGCAGGGATATTGCATGATAACGGCGTGAGCTGGAGAAAGAATAAGGCGGGGTGTGTGCGTTGCCGGGCTTGCTCGGCGTTGGCTGATTTCGAGTAGTCTTTTCATTCATACCAAAACCGAAAAAATTTATTGTCAGATTAACCGCAGAGTTCACGGAGAACGCAGAGGATGTAGAGGATAATGTTTATTCGAACCATAAATTTACATATTTTCTCTGCGAACTCAGCGTTCTCTGCGGTAAATTTGAAATCTGACAATGTCAAGTTAGGATTTGGAACTTTTCAGGACAGGTTTTTTGAGCAGATACTTTATTCCCTCCGCGTGCCCACATATATCCAGTGGTCGAGATAACCATCACTATCTTTATTCTCTTTTATCTCTCCCTCAAATTCGTCTTTTAATATCTCTTTTACAATCCCCGCTTCTTCCTCACTCGAAACCGTAAATAATACTCGCCCTCTACTTTTTAATACCTTATGAACCTCGCTTAGCACCCGTTCCCACTCAAATCTATTAAAAGCGGTGAGCTTACCAATCATAAATCCAAACACAACCTCAAATTCTTTATCAAAAAAGGTTGATACCGTGGAGCAATCCAATACAACGCTCTTCTTTGGCTTTAATACACCCTCTTCTAACCCCTTGCAAATTTCACACTTGTTTACATCCGCAGCGATAGGAAAAATACCCGATTCGTGCAGTGCAATAGTTGCACCACCATTACCACAGCCGATTTCAAGCGTGTTCATATTTTCGCCTATTGCACCTAAAAAGTCAGCCAATACCTTTTTTAATGCCTCTGTCCTTTCACGCGGATAAAAATTCTCCTCCTCTAAATCACAATCGCAAAATAGTCTGTTCACTAACCCAACGGAATAAAATTCAATAACACCCGCACGAAATTTTACCCTCTCCACCTCTACTTCTTTTCCCTTATCGCATTTTATCTCGCTTGCGAGTGCCTCAAATTCGTCTTTACTTCGCTTATCTGCGATGATGTCCGTGAAGATAATCCAGAAGCCCAGACTTTTATCATATATGGCAATGCCAATCAACTCGTTATCCTCCCCGCTGCCCCCTGCAAATATCCTTATTGCTTCTACCACGTCCTCTTCTCTGACCTTACCCAGATATTCAAGCGTTCTGCCTATCCATTTCTGATTTGCATAACTCTCTTCTACGAGCATGAAATTGCCTATTCCTAATAAATCATTTAATTCCATCTTTTCCTAAGAAATTTATGATTTTATTACAAAGAAATATTTTTCACCATAAACGGTCCCTCGCGCTTGTAGCCAAACCGTTCATAATATTCTCGCACTCCTATCCCGCTCATCACTGCCATTTTCACGTATTCCTTATCAAGTGCCATCTCCTCCGCTTGCTTCAACAATCGTGCTCCGTAGCCGCGATGCTGCCAGCTATGCTCCCGTTCCTCGCCTACCGGAACTAATTCGCCATACACGTGCAGGTCACGAACCAGAGCAGCGTGCTTCAACTCCGCCCTGTGTGGCTCGCTGGGAAACCTTAACCTCAAAAGCGCTATTAAAATGTCGTTCGCAACGTCTTCGTAAGAAAGGAAATATTCCGTGCCGTTACATGCCTCGTATTTCTCAGAAAAAAACTCTATATTGCTATCGTCAGCGACTTTACCATTCAAACGAGAAAGACCCGCCTCTCTGCACCGGATACACCGGCATTCATAGCCCATCTCGTGCAGCCTTTCCTTCGCCAATTGCCTTAAATTACTCTTCTTCACGCCCGCTTCTATGAACTGCGCTGGAATATCCCTTTGTATTCTTTGTATCCTCACCCACTTCGGAATTATCCTTTTCGCATAAGCGATTATCTCTATCGCTTCTTCCTCACGAATCGGTTCATACTCGCCACTTTTCCATTGTTCATACAACTTCGTCCCTTTTACCACCAGCGTGGGGTATATCTTCAAATAATCGGGCTTGAAGTTTGAATCACGGAAGATGCACTCGAACATTTTTTTATCCTCCTCCGGAGTAGAGCCGGGCAAGCCGAGCATCACGTGAAAACCTACTTTCAACGCACTGTCCCTCGCCCTTCTGTTCGCCACTATCGAATCTTCTACCGAATGCCCTCTACCTATATTCTCCAGAATCTTGTTATTCACTTGCTGCACGCCCAACTCGACTTTAGTGGCTCCCAGCTCCAGCATCCGGTCTATCTGTTCCTCCTTCGCATAATCCGGTCTCGTCTCGAAAGTAATGCCCGTGTTCCTTATCTCTCGCCCTCGCTCTTCTCCAAACTCCTTCATCGCCTCCAGGCACCCTTTCACAAACCAGCTCTGGTAATCCAGCGGTCTCGCCGTTAGCGTGCCACCCATCAGTATCAACTCAACCTTCTCGAAATCGTGCCCTATTTCATCCAGTTGACGTAGTCGCGCCTTTACTTGCTCGTAGGGGTCGAAGCCGTGTTGAGCAGCGCGAAGAGCAGCCGGTTCCCTACCTACGTAACTCTGCGGCGACTCGAAATCCGAGAACGGACCACCAGGACACATTATGCACTTTCCATGCGGACATGGATAAGGCGAAGTCATCACCGCAACCGGGGCAACGCCCGAGGCAGTTCGCATTCTCTTCCTCTTTAACCGCTCTTTTAATTCGTTCCGGCTTAATTTCAGCACGTCTGAATGCTTCGGAATGCTACGCAGCCCATATTTCCTGCTTATTTCCTTCTTTAACCTATTTATGCTCTCGGCTTCACTTATTCCTCTTTCCGCTATGGCATCTGCTATCTCCTGGCATGCGTTCTCGTATGCATTCGTATTTGTTGCCATTGTGCTTCATTCATAATTCACACGTATCCGCTCAGTGCTTCTCTTTCCCTTTCCCGCTCTCTTTCTTCCTCTCTACTCTCCTCCCTTTCTCTCGTTCTTTTCTCTTCTATCAGCTCCTTTTCTACCCGTCTTCTCTCCTCTAAATCCGACGTATCAACTCTAATCCCCAATATCTCACCCACTTTTTCCAATAATTCCTTCGCCGCATTAAAATCCGGATATTCCGGGTCTGTCAAATTTTGTGCCGTATTTGCGAATAAACATACGCCTTTCAGCCCCTTCTCACGTCCTATTGCAACCACAAGCCCGGAAAAACCTATAAAACTATTCACTTTTGTCTTCGTAATTCCGTATTTGTACGTCTCTTCCAATAATTCCAAATCGGTTGCACAACTGCTTATCCCTTCTTCCACTACTTGCGCACCAAGCGAAATCACTTTTTTTACATGCAGCTCCCTGAATAAATCCGTGACCTTATCCGCGACTGCGTATTGGTTAAGAGCGTTATAAGCCTGATAGCCACTCGTTATTATGACGTCCTGGTTCTGTTTTTCATTTTCGAGTATATAAAATTCCACTCTCGGAAGTTCCACCACATTGCCTTTCGCCATTTTTACACCCACGGCGCTGGGAGCACCGAGATAAGAAGGCCCGTAATAAACGCTCGGAAACCCGTATGAATACAATTCCGCAAATAATCGTGGGTTCATTTTTTTCACAAACTCGTCTATAACTATTTTTCCAACAGACCGCAGCCCCGGTGAGCCTACTATGGCTATCGGCTCCTTCAGGTCTATCTTACTCTTATCCCTGTAATTTATCCACGCTTTTTTCGTTATGCCATAATTTTAGGTATGACTTTTCTAAAGAAAAGTTTATGCTTTTCTCTTTTGTATTCTTATTGTTTACCGCCGAGTTCGCGGAGAGCGCTGAGATGACGAAAAAAGAGAGACATTGAGCAAAGAAACGCATGTTTTCTCTCATCTCACCTCACCACGTGCACCGAAGTAGCTTTAAAGGTCGCATAGACTTCATCCCCTTTTCGCAGTCCGAGACTTTCTCGTGATTGTTTTGTAATAAGCGCTACAAGCGAATTATCCATTCTTACACGTGTTAAAGGACCCATATCACTCATCTCCTCTATTCTTGCGCTAATAACGTTCCTCGCACTGCTTTCTTCCCGCTTTTCAGACAGGATTATGTCTTCGGGTCTTATGAATGACTTTACCGTTCCAGCATGGTAGTCTGAAACGGCAAATATGTTATAGCCCATATCAACTACTATCTCTGCAACGCCATTCTCATTACTTCGGACGACACCACTCAATATGTTCTCAACGCCAACGAAATCCGCTATCTCCTCGTTTTGGGGCTTGTTGAATATCTCGTAGGGTGTGCCGACCTGCATTATTCGCCCTTTCATCATCACCGCTATTCTATCTGCTAAAACCATCGCTTCTGTCTGGTCATGCGTGACATGAACCATTGTAATTCCTAATTCGAGTTTTACCCTCTTCAGTTCTTCTCGCAGGTAATCTCTCGTTCGGAGGTCTAAAGCGGCTAAGGGCTCGTCAAGCAGCAATACGGAAGGTTCAATGGCAATCGCCCTGGCAATGGCAATCTTTTGCTGCTCTCCACCACTTAACGTAGCGGGATAGCGATGTGCGAGATGAAAGGGCGAATAATGCAGGTCGGCACACCCTACGAGATATTCAACAAGCCCCAAAACG
>WJOV01000111.1 GCA_009618475.1 Methanosarcinales archaeon
CCAGCGAGGAAGTAGAAGAGGAATTTTTAATAAAAAAGGATATAAAGACCGGTGAAATTGTAGGTTTTGAGAAATTCAATCTTTTACCTGTAAAGGAGGGGGAAGAGATACCCGAGCTTAAATTTGTAGTGAAAGAGAAGGTGTGAAGGCTGTCCTAATCCAAAAAACAAGATGTATCTTTTTACTTTATGAGTTTATTCGCGATTCTATGACACTCAAATTGAATAACGTTCTTCGTCTTTATATTCCTGCCTCTGTACTTTATTGTCTTTTCAAACGTCTCGTTTAACGCCTCTATCAGCACTGCCTTACCTTCTTTATTCAAACTCACCCCGAAGCTTTTTTGATCAAACTTTTTTAAAAAGTTTGTCTTGTCAAAATATTCCTCCTTTACCTTTCGTTTGCTGAATAGATGAACCACGGGTTCATCCACAAACGCCCTGAACATTTCTATGATGTCAAAGACCAGCGATTTCTTGTTGTAGTTATCAGTATGAAGAAAACCAATATAAGGGTCTAAACCCGCGATAATGCACGCTTTCTCCACCCTTGAATACAGAACGCCATATCCATAATTCAGCATAGCGTTAAACTCGTCCGTCGCCGGATTCCTGCTCCTTCCCTTAAATTTGAATTTCTCCGGCATGGTTAAAGATAGCGCTTCAAAATATGTTCTTGATGCCATGCCTTCTATACCTAACATCGTTTGTCTTCTTTCTTCAATCGTGCCTTTTAAACCCTTCATTCTCTCTTTCGATTGCCCTATTTCGTCTATGCTTCTTTCCAGTTCATCTTTTTTCTCCGCTCTCGTCTTCTTCAACCTTTTCAACAACTCTATCTGATTATCAAACTTTTGAATGCCCCATTTCTTTGCCAGCTTCAGCCCCTCCTCTTTGTCATACAGCTCCAGTTGTCGCCTTCTTATCAACGTCGTGCTTCCTAACTTAGGATGCCACACACGTCCATAAGGGTCTCCATAAGAATCGAGAAATACGATATCAATATTGTTATCCACTGCAAACTTGATTGCATCCGTGGAAATATACGCCGCCGTAGTGATCAAAACGCTGTCAACTTTATTCACTGAAACTTCAAATACCTTATCCTCTTTTCTCACTAAAAAACAGTTTCCTTTCTTCCTCAGATAAGACCCGTATGTATTAATCACCAATTGCATTTTTACACCTTTTCATTCTTTCATTTATCTACACTTTCGGATTGAGCTCGACATTCGCTTTTACTCTGCTCTCTGCTCCCACATCTGTAAATTTATCAACGAACAGCCCCACGCCGAGCTTCTCTCACCTCTTCCAACGAAACATCCACCAATTTTTTACCACCATCGCTTACCAACCTTCTTCTCACCCCCTTACCCTTTATATTCGCTCCTATCATAGCCTCACCACCTTTATCTCCTCCTCCGTCAGCCCATACAAATCATAAACCAGCCTATCAATCTGCGCATCAACAACTTTTATCTGCCGTTCAAAAAGCTCTTATATCTATTTCTACATATCCACCATAATTAAAACTTCGCATTATTTTCAATCATTCCTTCGTGCAATTAACCGGATCATTTCACCTCTGATGTTAAATCATTTAAAGCATGACACGGGCTATAAGAGGCACCTTTTCACTTTCTGAAGCGGCTATGAAAAGAGAAACATATCTTTGATCACGGTCATTCCCTTACCCTCGCAATCATCATCTTCCCTTTTTCCGTCAGGATATATCTACCTGTTTTAGGTGCGCCCTCGAATTTAAGAATACCCCAGTTCTGGAGTTTCTTCATGTCTTCGTACAGCGTCCTTGTGGTGACATTAAATTCATCAGCCAGTTCGGGAATCTTCAAATCTTTTCCCCGTGCAGCCCTTATTATAGTTGATACCATTCTCTTAAGCTGCTTCCCATTTACACTGAAATTTACACTGAAATTTACACTGAAGTTTTCTATGTACTTTTCACTGAACATTCCTTCCACACTTGTTTCGAGTTCCGCAGCCTCTCTAACCTCAGGTCTCCTGAAAATAGCCGTAAAGAATGTCCCAAACTCAAACACAATCGGCGGCAGTCCGGCTTCAGCCATCAACCCCCTCATCTTATTGATACCCGTCCCCATCTTCTCGATATACTTCACCCGGTGAAGAAGACCCGCAATGCTCGGATTCCTGAGCACACTCTTCTTACCAAAATCCGCGGGCTTCAAACCCTTCACAAGCCCGCCAAAATTCGTTATCTCTATCCGGTCATCAAACATCTCTACCATCACGTTTGCGCCCTTCTCAAAGTAATCCCGGTGTGCCACGGCATTTATAACCGCCTCTCGCAGGGCATCATAAGGCACTTCAGGTATCTCCTTCCTCCTCGGTTCGCCTGTCATTTCATATCGCACAGCTAAATACCGCATGAGAAAAATCATTGCACCGTCTATATTAGAGATCAAATCCTCGTTAAAATCACGTCTGTCCAGAACTTCTATCTTCTCTGTTCCTTTGTACAGGGCGCAGGTCACTGCGGTATGATAATATATATCCTGCAAATTCTTTGCAAAGAACAGAATCCCGGCATTGTTAAAAATAACTTTTCCTTCCTGCTTTTCCGCAACTCCCAGGTTTATCAGTATAAAAGGAGTATCCAGCACCTTTGAAATGCCTGCAAGTCTCAAAAACCGGTCAAGCTTGTTAGGGTCGAAGTGTGTGTCATAATCGAATTTGAAGTTCACCAACTCGTCAAACCGGATTTTACCTTCTGCTTTAAAGAATTCAATAATCTCATCACGATCAAGTTTTTGCGAATTTGGACCAACTCGCGTATAAAATCCTGAAGAGCATTTATGAGGCTAATCCTCTCCCTCTCTTACTATTATAACCAGTATGTCCTTAAACTCCTCAAATAAAATTTTGACAGGCGGTTGACAATTATTGGCTCTATCTTGAATTTGTGATTTGAGTTTATTTGATATCTTTGCGCCTTTTATCGCCTTATCGTCAGTTATTCCGAGAAATATCCTACCGCCCGAAGAATTGGCAAAAGCGACAAACTCCTTATCTATATTCGTCAGCGCTTCTTTAAACTCAATTTTATAGCCTTCGCCTCCTTCAAGAATCAACTGCAGCTCTTTTTCGTTCATACAGTCAGCGCCTCATTAAGTTCCTCCAAGACCTTATCCAATTCTTGCCCGAAGAGTTGATATCATACCGCCTATAGTTAAACCATAAGGGATAGGAAGGTATAATAAAACTTCGCACTATTCCAATCATTTCTTCGTACAACTGACCGGATTATTTTACCTCCGACGTTGAATTATAATACTGGTCTAATTTTGATGCTCTTTTTACTTCTTCAAAATCAGCGTCCAACTCCTCTGCCAATTGAATAAGTTTCTCAACTCATCAGCATCCTGAAATTCATCCCTGGCATGAATAAGTCATCTTTAACCTTCGTCTTTAGCCCCTCCTTTCATAAACAACCCTTCCCCTTTTTTATTGCTGCACGCAAAATAACTCTCCTATCCTTCACAAACCCATCATTCCAAATCCCTGATAGTAGTTCCATGCCCACAGCCAGCGAAACTTCATTGCATCATAGCCCCCTCACCACCTTTGACATTTTCATTATCATCATTTCCAAATGTATCAGGGCATTCAGGGAATCGCATAATTGGAAATCCGCTTCGCCCTCGTATAACATAAGCCGGGCGAATTTTTGCGATTCTTCCACCGTCATCTCTGCTTTCATCTTCCTTCGCAACGCCTCATGTATCTCCGCCAGAATTTCTTTTCCTCCTATTCGCTCCTCCTTTATCATAAATTCTAATCCCGCTCTCACTTCTTTATGCCTGGATGCGAATGCCAAATCTATCAACTCCTCTGCCTTCTTCCTTTGAAAAAACGCATTCCGCACTACTTCTTCTATTCTGGTCTCGTCAACCGATTTTGTCGCCGAAGAAGCCGTTGTTGTTGCTGCTGCTGCTGTTGCTGCTGCTTCCAGTATATTAATGGCAGCGCCAGCATCTCCTCTCGCATATTGCTTCAGCGTTTTCAAACCCCCCTCAGTAAGTTTTACCCCTTCCTCACCTGCTATTGACCTTATCAATGTCTCCAGCGCACTGCTTTTATCTAAATGCGTGAAGTGAAGGTTCAGGCATCTCGACCTTATAGCCGGGATGACACCCGCGGGTTTCGTGGTCACGAAAATGAATCTGCACGTTTTGCTGCTCCGTTCCATAACCCTCCGCAAAGCTTGTTGCGCATTTACCGGAAGAAAATCGGCGTTACTGAAAAATAACACCTTAAAAGTGGCATTTATGGGCGACAACGCTGCGTATTCTCTTATCATCTCTTTAAAAATGTCTATCGCGGATTTCTGCTCATCGTAAAAGAATTTAAATCTTTTGTCCTCTTTCAACCATTTTTTCCGCTGTTCCACGAAATCCGACGTTTCTATAAGCATGACGTTCTCATCGTAGAACTCGCCATAGAGCTCCTTCGCCAGTGCATAAACCAGAGAAGTCTTGCCTGTACCTTTTTGACCCCAGAGCAATAGATTCGGTATCGTTTTTTCCTTGACAAAACCTTGTATCCGTTTCACCACCACTTCTTGCCCTACGATTTCCTCCAAACTCTTCGGTCGGTATTTTTCTGTCCACATAACAAACTTTCTTTATAAAAGAAAGTTTGATCAAAGAAATAAACTTTACCACAATCTTATTTCTTGAGATGCTCAAAAACCCATGAACGAATGAGAACACCAGGCTCCTTCCCTGCTCCTTCAGCTAATTTCTTCACCTGGTTAAAAGAAAAAAAATAAGTTCTTTTGGTAAAGCTTTTCTTTCTAAGAAAAGGTTTATGGATAACACCCACTTATGCTTCAAAGGGTAAGCGAACTTCACCTCTACGGGCTCAAATTCATCTGCGAACTCCTCAGTATCGTGAGTATCCCAAAATTCCGCTTCTTCCTCAACACTCTTAAACCTTGGTATCTTACCCATCATTTTCTTTTGATAAGTCGTCAATGTGCCAAATAAGCTTTATCCTAAATCCTAACATCATCCTCTCTCTTCACGTTGCTCGAAGATTGTCTCAGAGAGGTTACCTTCAATCCTTCACTTTCCTTCTTTCTTCCACCCTCGTTGCTTTGTCTAACGCAATTCCCAGTGCTTTAAAAATCGTCTCTATCTTGTGGTGCTCGTTCTCGCCCTTTGCATACACGTGAATGGTGAAGTTTGCATGCGTGGCAAAAGAATTGATAAAATGTGATATGTTCTCGGTGCTAATATCCTCTACCTTTTCTTTACCGAAGTCCACCTTGAACACGGTATAACATCTGCCTTCTCCTCCTATACCCCCTATATCCACTGCGCATCTTGCAATAGACTCGTCCATCGGTATAACTGCATAGCCAAACCGCACGGTCTTTTCTCTTTTCCCGGACTCAACGCCGCCAATTGCTTTTTTAAACGCTTCACCTAAAACAATCCCGGTATCTTCTATGACGTGATGGCTCAAGTCGCCTTCTGCCTTCACAACCAAATCAAAAAATCCATGCCTTGAAAAAGTAGCCAGCATGTGGTCAAAGAATTTTATCCTCGTGCTTATGTCATGCGTTCCCACACCGTCAAGGTTCAATTCTACCCCGATATTCGTTTCTTCTGTCTTCCTTCTTATGCTTGCCCTTCTCATTTTTGGATGTTTTTCTTTTCCGAAAACGCTTTTCTTTTTCTAAAAGAAAAGGGTTTATATTTAAATAATAGTTGGGTAATTCATACTAAAAAATCAAATGGAGAATGCAAAGTTCATAAGGAGTGGAAAAGCGAAGGACATTTATCTAAGACCCGACGGTGATATTATTTTCCTGTTTACTGACCGCGTTACCGCGTTTGACGGTATTAAAAAAGCGGATTATCAAGGTAAGGGCGAAGCTTGCTGTAAATTATCCTGCTTTTGGTTTGAGAAACTGCAAGCAGAAGGAATAAAAACACACTTCAAGGACTGTATGCCTCCAAACATGCTGGTGGCGGAAGAAGTGAGTATTTTGCCGGTGGAGGTGATAGCTCGAAACTTCCTCTACGGGTCTTTATGGAAACGATATAAAAAAGGTGAGATAGATATAGGTAGCCTCGTGCAAGAAGAGAAGAGAGAAGGAATGCCTCTAACTAAAAGTTTCTTGGAGTTCACCACTAAGTTCGAAAGCGTTGACAGACCGATAACAGAGGAAGAGATAATAGAGAACGGTTGGATGGACAGAAGTGAAATAGAGTATATAAAAACAGAGACGATAAAGATAGGCGATATAATGGCGTCTTATTTAGTCCAGAGGGGTATAATATTAGCGGATTTCAAGCTGGAGTATGGCAGGAGCAAAGAGAGTGGTGATATAATTCTTGCAGACGAGGTTGGCACGCCGGATGTCTGCCGGTTCTGGGATAAGGAAGCACACGAACAAAGAGGCGAGATACTTAGTTTGGATAAAGACGTGTTCAGGGAAGGAAAAGGGAATCTTTCGGCAGTTTATCTTGAGGTCTGTAAGCGGATTATGGAGTAATAAAAGAACCTAAACCGTGCTAAAACGAGTTAGTTAGCCAAAGCCAAAATACGCCCTGAAGAAATAGCCAACGCCCTTAAAAAACCTTATCTCTTCGTTCCTTAGAACCTCATACCCCCTATCTATTGATTCTGATACCTGTTTCCCCAAACTGCACGACCTCAACTCGTTCTTCAGCAATTCCACGGCATCCGTATATTTTCGCGCTACTTCCACGACATACCTGCCGTTTTCAATTCTTTTTCTAAAAGAAAAGGGTTTGTATTTACTTTTAAACTGCTCAGAATGGTATTTTGAAGTAACTGGAGGACCTACATGCTTCTTCACCTGCGGGAGATTCCAAACGAGCAACTCGAACATCAAAAACGCTTTGTCGCCTTCTACTGACACGTCACTCCGATATACCGTAAATCCATTTCGTTCTATCAGATTCGTGACGGATGCTTCTGCCTTTCTCAACTGTGGAAATAATATGTCTTCGACCACGTCAGGCGCCTCAAACAGAACCATCACGAACTCTGTTCCTCTTTCTTCCACGCACTTCACAAATTCAGCCCTGCTCATCTCTTTCTTCTTCTCCATAGCGAAGAAACTCGCATCAGGACACGCCAAAAAATCCCTCGCCGCATCTATTAACCTGCAAAAAGAATCCGGAGATACCGCAGCCGCTACGTTCCTGTTCGGATCAACGGGGTCTATTACAATAAGTGCGTCTTCCCCTTTGTATTTGCCTCCACCTTCGATTTCTATTCTTTCGCCATATTGCCACTCCGATGCGTTTCTCAATAGCTCCGCAAAAGAGGAATACCTCAGAACGAGGAGTTCGCAGAGATAACCGGAGAAGCCTTTCCTCCTTTGCTCGGAGCCGTAAATTCCCGCGGATTTCAAGAATTGCTTTACCAGTAGCACTTCTTCTTCCAGCCCCGGTATTCTCTTCGTAACGTATTCATTATGAAAAGGAGTCCTGTCAACTGCGGATTTCAACAGAGATGCGTCTTTTACCGAAAAACATGGCACTAAGTCCGCTTCGTGCTCCGTTCTTCCTTCTGCATCGTAAAAGTAAGCGTGAATATAAGGATGCGAGGCATATCTTTCCTCATACCTATCGGAAATGCTTTTCGCGAGAGCAAGCCCCTTCTCTTTTAAATCCTCTTCTGACATCTCCGCTGGAAACATGATGAATATATCTATGTCCGCCTCACCACTTATCCATGTATTTCGCGCGGTTGACCCTACGGAGATTGCATGGGCTTCTATGCCCATCTCTAATGCCTTTTTGTTTATCTTCGCGATTATAAGGTCTGCTACGGCTTTTACTTGCCTCTTCTCTTCCTCATCTGGTCTTATTCTCGCTATGACCTCTTTACATATCCTTTTTATCTCTTCGTTCTCTTTCATCATTGCAAAATCAGTGTCTTTTTAGCTATCTTAACTGTCCAACTTATTTCCGGGCAGCCCCTTTGCATTTAAAACGCCTCTTCTCTTTCCTTCTCCAACACCGCGATTATCTCCTCATAAACCGCTTTTAACTCCTCTTTCCTGACCTTTCCCAGGAGCTTCTTTATCACCAACTCCGGTGTGCTTGACCCGATATGATTGAACATCGGTTGCCTATCAACGATAATGTTTCCAGCGGCATCCAATCCCTCTGACTCTATACCATCCACTCTCACCTTTGCCATACTTATATGCGGCAATATCTCGTGAATCAAATGCGTTATCACCACAGCCCGCGTATCTTTCGGCAGATTATTTAATATGGAAGCCATTATCCGTCCCATGGCACCGGGTTCGGTAAGCGCTTCCAATTCGTCTATTAAAACCACCTTCGCTCCCTCTCGCATGAATATCCGGCTCAACGCCCGCATCGAATATTCAAAAGACCCGGTCTTCTTTATCATCTTCCGCCTGTATAAATACAAAGGCGTTAGCGGTATTTCCGCTCTCTCCGCAGGCACCGGCAGACCAAGCTCCGTGAGAATAACCGAACTTGCAAGCATAACCAACAAACACGTTTTACCCTAGCTATTCGCACCCGTAAGGATGGCTACCGGATGCGGCGTGGCGCCAAAAATACCTGCATTCGCTTTCCCTATGGAATAAGAAACCGGCAGCACCTTCGCACCACCTCTTAGCTCTTCGTCAAGTAAAAACATGTTCCTGCCCGTAACCACGCCTAACCCCTCTTCGCTTATTTCCGGTATATTCAACCCGAAGTCACGGCTAAATTGCATCACCGCCAGCATAAAATCGAAATAGAAAAGCACCTTAATCGCGTTGCTCACCTCTCCGCTATGTCGCTCCAGTTGCTTTGCATAATCCCTTAACTTATAATACCACCTCTCGCTCATTTTCCTGTTATACCGCAGCCGCAACCGCTCCGTCTTTTCTCTCGCAAATTCAAACGGCAGTTCCCGCTCCAGGTTCTCATACGCACTTTCCCATAAAACATTCTTATCTTCCCCGGTAAGCATCCACTCATCCACCATGTTCACCAGAACCTCTTCTAAGTATCCTTTGAACGCATCCACACCCCCCTTGCTTCTCATAATCCTGTTCGCTTCCTTGTTTAACTCCTCCTCGCGCCTGTAAATCGTATCATCGAAGTTGCTTTCACCCTTGCCCCACTCAGCCTCTATTTTTTCTATAACCGCCAAAACCTCTTCTAAATCCCCTACCGGGATACCATTAAACAAATACGAATCCTTAAGTGCTTTAAATTCGTTTAATAGACTTACCATCGCTTCTATCGCATTCTTCTTTGCCATGAACGAATTAACGACGAACTCCGGATAAATCTCGCACGGCTCCGGCAAATCGCCAATAAATATGTTTATAATCCCCGGTTCATCAAATTCCTCTTCTCCTTCGCCGATTAACAGAACGGTATTTTCCTTTTGCAAAAGCTCTTTTGCTTTATCCGCGGAATCAACGAATTCCACGTGCACAAAATCACCATAAATTCCTTTTACCTCCTCTTCTATTCCTCTTCTACGAACAGCGATAAGAGGCGATTCACCAA
>WJOV01000082.1 GCA_009618475.1 Methanosarcinales archaeon
ACGGCGGCATCCAATGAGAGAAGAGCAGGTTATAGAAACATTAAAGAAATTCAAGTTAAAGGAAGAAGATATTCATGATAGCTTAAAAATGCTGGCGGAAAAATAAAAACAAAAATACTTATATGACTTATGAATATATATTCAAATATGCGTGATGCAAGACGAAGAAGACGTGTAGGCTTCCAGCCAAATTTCCTTTACTTCGAGCCGAGAGAAAGGGCAAAGGGGAGAGGACCTCCTGATCTCGACACAAGTGAAAAGATGTTGAAAGTAGAGGAGTTAGAAAGCATAAGGCTGAAAGATTATTTACAGATGAACCAGGTGGAAGCGGCGAAGATGATGGGTGTTTCGCAGCCTACTTTCCATCGAATAATAACCGAAGCACATCGAAAAATAGCGGGGGCTTTTGTCGAAGGGAAGAGTGGAGCGGGGAAATCGGTTTTACTTCGTATGCTCCGGGGCACTGAGGAATACGCACCGGATAGCGGTGAGATAATTTTCAGGCTCGCGTTTTGTCCCTCATGTTCGTGGTTAGAGGGACCGAGCAAGGTTGGTGAGCCATGTAGTAAGTGTGGGACAGAATTCGAGTTTAGGGAAGTGAATTTCTGGCAGGATAAAGAAATGAAGAGGTTACTAAAAAGCGCGATTGCTATCATGCTGCAGCGCAGTTTCGCTTTATACAGCGATGACTCAGTTATATGGAATGTATTAGAGGCATTGGAGCGGGCAAAATATCCAAAGAGTAAGAGGATGAAGAAGGTATATGAGATTCTGGAATCGGTGAAAATGTTGCATCGTGTAAATATGCCTGATACGAGAGACCTCAGTGGAGGCGAGAAACAGAGAATGGTGCTTGCGAGGCAGTTAGCGTTGGCGCCCATTCTGCTTTTAGCCGATGAGCCCACGGGAACGCTGGACCACGAGACGGCAAAGGTGGTGCACCGCGCACTGGTAGAAACCACAAGGGGTGGGACAACGTTCCTCGTCACTTCTCATTGGCCTTATGTGATTAGAGACTTGACAGAGGAAACGGTATGGTTTGATAAAGGTGAAATAGTTGAATATGGCGATACGGAAAAGGTGGTGACAGCTTTTGAGAAGGAAGTGGGCGAAATAGAGCGCGAGGATTATAAAAAGTTCGGCGACCCGAAGATAAGAATAGAAGGGCTGAAGAAGTATTACCTCTCTGCATCGAGAGGCGTTGTAAAGGCAGTGGATGATGTTTCGCTTACAATAAATGAGAATGAGATATTCGGGATTGTAGGATCGAGTGGGTCAGGGAAAACGAGTTTAATGAAGATTGTAAGCCATTTAGAGCCGGGAACGGGCGGTTCCGCGTGGGTGAGAGTTGGGGATAGCTGGTACGAGTCATCAAAGAAGGATGCTGGAACCTTCATAGAGAATGGAGTAATTTCAGGTGGCACGACCGAGTGGAAAGCTCATTTTGTAGGTGTGTTACATCAGGAATATTCGTTGATTCCGAAAATCACGACGTGGGAGAACCTCACGCACGGCATAGGTCTGGATATGCCAGAGGACCTCGCAAAGATGAAGGTAAAGTTCGTGCTCGAAGGCGTGGGATTCTCAGATGAAGAAATGGAGGAGATACTACCAAAAACGCATCAGGAACTGAGCGTAGGTGAGAAACAGCGGATACTTATTGCTCAACTATTGATGAAAGAGCCTAATATTGCGGTGCTTGACGAACCAACGGGAACAATGGACCCGGTAACAAAGAAATACGTTGGAGAGACAATAATAAAGGCGAGAGAGAATTTGGGTATAACTTTCGTGATTGTCACGCATGACCTTGATTTCGCAGAGAAGGTATGTGATAGAATAGCGAGGATGGAGAATGGTAAAATAACGGAAATAGAGGATTTGAGGGCGGTCTAAGATATTAGCCCGCTTCTTCTAAGTTCTCACCCACGTTTATCGCACTTGTGTTTATATCCTCGATTATCCCGGGGAGGATAAGAGCCACAAGACTCACTTTCTTACATTCGTTTATGAGTTCGAGGAAAGTGTTTTTCACTCTTGCATCCTCTATTTTATCTAAGTTCTCGGACAGCAGTGTAATCACCGGTTTTAGGTTATCCTCGAAAAAACGCTTCGAAAACATCCCAAAAGCACCAGTTAAAGATGTATTAACGGAATAACGCATTTCCCCTCCCATTTTGATTTCCTTAATCAAATTCGTCATTTTCAACTTTTCCAGGTTTATGGTGATCAATCCACTGCTGTAGCCCGTGCCTTTTTCTATTTCCCTCTGCGATACCGGACAGGACTTGAACAACATGCATCCCCAGACACGCCACACCGATTCTCCTAATTCCCATTGTTCCCCTATTTTCGCTAACGATTCCAATATTTCCGGCATTGCAACTTCGCTCATTTTTATTCACCTTTACTTACTAAATGTAAATTCGCGTATACTATTTAAAGGTTTCTTACTTCGCGGCTTGTAACACAATTCGAATATGCTCAATAAAGACTGGAAAAAAAAGGGACTTAATTCTTCAGTTTTTCTTTGCAATAAGGACAAACCTTCCAGGATAAAGAACCGGTGGAGTTACATTTGGGGCATTTTGTTATCCCGACATCCGACCCACAGTAAGGGCATGCATTCCAGTTTTGATCAATATTGCTACCACAGAAAGGGCATTTGTAAATGCTGCCCATGCGATTAGTTATGCCTGCTCTTGCTAAATACTCTTTAACTCGTTCGTCTATCTCTTCTTTCTGTGGTGGCTTCACGACTACTTCTTTAATGCTCAAGGCAGGATACGCTTTTACGTATGTCTCTTTTAGCCGGTTTACCGTTGCTCTCATGTAAGCACCATCATAAGGAAGCCTATGTCCAAGCATCTCTTCTACATAGTCCACAGGAACACCTTGATCTCTAAGGATAGTGGAGAAAGAGGCTCGTAAGGCATGTATTCCCGCAGTGTTTATTGTTCTCCCCTTTTCTTCTTCACTTATCAGCCCTACCTTTAGTGCTACTGCTTGCATGGCTCTATTTATGCCACCTTCATAAGCTCTTACACGCTCACTTCTACGGCGGTTAGATTCTGATATGAAGAGGGGGGAATCGTTTTTTATGTCTTCTGGAGACAGATATCTCGAACCCTTTCTTCTAAGCTTGATATAACATCTTAATGTATCAACTGCATCTTCACCTAAGAATGTATAGTATTCTATCCCCTCCTTCTCTCTCATGAGATGTAAAGTAAGTGGAATCTCGCCTTTATCTAAACCCTCAGCCACGTCTCCATAGTTCAGCGTGATAAGTTCTTTCATCCCCAGCCCAGCCTGGAATGCACACAGGATGACCACTTTGTCACGTAATCGCTCACAAACGTCTAACATCCGCTTTACATCTTGTGCCGATAGGAACTTTCTGAAGTTCTCTTTTAGTTTCCTCGGTGTTGGTAAGTGTAAATTGCCTATGGGAATATCGTTCTCCTTATAGAATACCCTTACGTCTTCAATGACCTGCCCTGCTGATCGTGGTGCCAGTCCTTTTTCTCCTTTTCTCTTCCCTCCTTTTTCGGGTATTACATAGTCAGTCCTGAGCCAGTCATAAAACTCTTTTAACTTATGTTCCGTTTTCTTCACGCCTACTCTTTTCGCTTCTTCTATCAGTTCCCCCGGGCTTCGTTCTCTCCAGTTGCAGTATAACTTTATCAGTCGTGAGCGGTTTTCCCTGATTTTCTCTCCTCTTCCTATGAGTGTTAGCTTTACCTCTTTGATTTCGCTAAAAGCTTTGTTGTCTCTTTCGAGTTCTGCTTTCGCTTCTACCCTTTCCCCTTCAATCGCTTTCGCATTCAACTTTCTTCATCAAATATAAAGACCAGCCTATATAAAAAGGATTGGATAAATAATGCAGCGATGCAACAGTGCTGGGACGACATGAAGAGGGGAATTGTTTTAGGACTGGACGATGCACACGGACTGTTAGAAGCGAGACTGGGTAAGGAAGTTACGCCGGATACCATAAGCCACTACATGGAAGTGCTGAACCACGCGCTGCCCGGTGGCGCAGTCATTCAGGAGCACATGGTAGAGACGAAACCGATGCTCGTGAACGACAGCTATGCGAAGATATTTACCGGAGACGACGACCTTGCAGATGCGGTGGACAGGCGATTCCTGTTAGACATAAACAAGGAGTTCGCAGCGGGCTGGGACCATCCTGGAGAACAGGCAGAGCAGTTGAAAGAAGCAATCGGGAAGAAGATCTGGCAGGTTCTGTGGATGCCTACGGTCGTAGCCAGGCAGACAGATGGTGGAACGATGTTCAGATGGGTAGGCATGCAGGTCGGAATGACGATGATAAACGCATACAAGCTGTGTGCAGGCGAATCAGTGACAGGTGAATTCGCATACTATGCAAAACACGCCGCGGTGGTTCAGTTGTCGAACTACATGCCGGTAAAGAGAGCAAGGTCGCACAACGAGCCTGGTGGTATGCCATTAGGAATAAATGCAGACAGCGTTAGGTCTAACGCGTTGTTCCCGAACGACCCGATAAGGAACGAATTAGAGAGCATCGCAGTTGCCGCAATGGTCTATGACCAGTTGTGGTTCGGAACGTACATGTCTGGTGGTGTAGGGTTCACACAGTACGCATCCGCGACATACACGGACAATATCCTGGAGGACTTCTGCTACAAGGGATGTGAGATAGGACTGGATTACGCAGGCGGCGAGATGGCTTCGATAAAGGGCGACAAGCTCAACATGGACATCCTGGAGGAAATAATACGCGCGGAGAACGATTACTGCCTGACGCAATACGAGGCGTACCCGACAGTAGCGGAATCGCACTTCGGTGGTTCTGTAAGAGCGTGCTGTGCAGCCGCGGGATGTGGTAGTGCCGTTGCGTGTGCAACAGGACTTGCACAGCCGACGTTGAGTGCATGGTCACTGTCTCAGTTAGGACACTACGAGCGTATAGGTAGGCTCGGATTCTTCGGCTATGACCTGCAAGACCAGTGCACGGCATGCGGTTCGTATTCGTACCAGAGCGATGAGGGAATGCCATTCGAGATGCGAGGCGTGAACTATCCGAACTACGCGATGAACGTCGGGCATCAGAGTGCATACGGCGGTCTGGTAGCAGGTGCACACTGTGCGAATCACGATGCGTGGGTGCTGTCGCCGCTGTGGAAAGTGGCGTTCGCGGACCGTGACCTGCCGTTCGACCGTGGATACGTGACCAGAGAGTACGGACTGGGAGCAAACAGGGAATTCTGCAAGGTTGCAGGAGAGAGAGACCTGATAGTCGCCGGTTATTACGGCAGAGAACCCGGTGCAAGAGTATAAAGTCAAACAAACAAAAAACAAACAAAACGGTAAAAATCGGGGGGAATTTTTTCCCCTTCTTTATTTTTTTATTTAGACACAGATTTCACATAATAAAGAATTTGTTTAGCTAACCACAAGATTACACAGATTTCCACGAGAAACCTTTTCTTAGAAAGAAAAGCTTTACCAACAACCTTTCTTTGGAAAAGAAAGCTTGACCAAAGAAACAACTTTTTTGCTAAAACTTTTTTCTAAAAAGTTTTAGCACAGGGTTTCTTTTTGTGAAAAAGAAAAAGTGTTGTGTGTTCAGATACTTTCGGAATTACGGAACCTTAAGAAAATTACCAAAAAAACTTCTGAAAAAAGAAAAAATCGAAAACTTTTTAAATGCATATAGCATTATATTTATAAGAACTGTATGGGAGGAAAAAATGCCGAAGATAAATAAACTTGTGATTGTTGGATGTGCGGGCGTTGGAGGACCAGCAGCGATGATGGCAAAGCGGATGGACCCTTCGCTGGACGTGACGGTGATAAGAGAAGAGGAGAATTTCTTGACGAGATGTGCGACACCTTATATCTCGGTAGAGAAAGCAACGGTAGAGGCTTCGGTCAAGGACGATGGAATGTTTCATGCCGTTGGCACTAAGTTGGTGAATGTAAAGGCAACGAGCATAGACAGGAAAGAGAAGACCGTTACTACCGCTGACGGCGCCGTTTATCCATACGATAAACTTATTTTGGCTACTGGCGGTAGGGCTATCGTTCCGCCGGTTCCGGGCGTGGACCTTGAAGGCGTTTTCACGCTCCGCACAAGTCGCGATGCAGTAAACATACGAGAATGGATAAAGGGGAAAGGAGTGATAAATGCAGTTGTTTACGGTGCGGGGGCGACTGGCTTGGAGATGGCATCAGTGCTCTCGCAGAAGGGACTAAAAGTCACGATGGTGGTTAGGTCATATATTGGCAGGATGGTGAGTCTCGACCTGGACATGAGCGATGAACTGGAGAAATATTTTAAGGACAAGGGTGTTATTATCAGGTCACGAGAAGTAATAGAGAAGATTATGGGAGAAAAGGCGGTAGAAGCCGTTGAACTTTCTTCCGGTGATAAAATCGAGACTGACATGGTCATTCTATCAATAGGTGTTCATCCGAACGTCGAACTTGCAGAAGTCGCGGGACTTGAAATAGGTGAGTACGGCCTGGAGGTGAACGAATACCTTCAGACATCTGACCCTGACATTTATGCGGGTGGCGACCTGATTGAGTATGAACATCTGGTCACCAAAAAACCAATACTTGGACAGATAAGACCAAATGCAGTTATAGGTGGAAGAATCATAGCAAAAAACGCACTGGGCTACGAAATAAAATTCCCAAAGTTGTTGAACAGTTTCACAGCAAAGTTGTTCGATAAGTCAATTGCATCGGTTGGTGTAACGGAAGTAATCGCGAAAGAAGAAGGGATTGATGTTTTCGTTACAAAGAAAGCAGCAAAGAGCAAGCACGTGATGATGGAAGGCGGAAAGCCTTACACCGTCAAGTTGATATTTGATAGGAATACAAAAAGGGTCATCGGAGCACAGATAATCGCGGATGACGAACGTTCCGTCAGATATATTGACGTGATTACACTCGCAATAAGGAATGGCTGGACGGCTTTGGATTTGACAACGCTGAGATGTGCGGGTCAGCCAGAGCTATCACCGGAGCCAAGTGCAGAGCCGATAGCAATAGCTGCGGAGGACGCATTCAAAGAGTTCTATCCCCTCGCCTGAAACGGGAAAAACTCCCCCTTATTTGTGGTTATACTGCGGTTCTCAATACCTCTAAACTCGGCATGGTCACGTTAATCACAAAGATAAAAACCAAGCCGGGATATAATAGTATTGAAGAAGTGGGGGAAGCTTGGATGCAGAACTCGTGCTAAAAACGCTGAAGGAAGAGCTTAAGGTTGTGCTGTGAAATAATTTATATCCCTCTTAACGACAAAAGAGAAAAAATAAGAGAGCTCGTGAGGAGCTCCCCATTCTTTTAACTTCCTATCTCTATTTTAGTGTGCGTACGCCGTCGCCTTCAGTATCGCGTATTGCTCTATGAGATCCGCACCACAGTTGGGGCATTTGGCATAAAGCTGCCCTAAAGTAGCTCCGCATACCGGGCATTTCTCAAGCGTATTTTTCGTCTGCATCGCATCACCCCAGACCCAACCATGATGCGCTTCCATCATGTGCTCCACTACTTTATCGACCACTGTGTCCTTGTCCTTTGCTGAAATCATCTGGTTGCATACATAACAACGTCCTTCCGCCATTTTTATCACCATAATTATGTCTAATTTACGTATATTTAACCTTTTCGGTTTTTTTAACTGTTCCAATAGTGAGACGCTGAAATATCCTATAATCATTTAACTTTTACCATTTTTTAAAACATTCATAATATCAAATGCTAAACGAGGAACACGATAGAAATTCTTTGGTAAATGATAGGAATACAAAAAAGTCATCGGGGCACAGATAATCGCGGAAGACGCATTTAAAGAGTTCTACCCCCTCGCCTGAAACGGGGAAAACTCCCCTTTCAACCTTTTTTATTTTATTTAACAACGGTCTCCAGAGTAGTGTCCATCAGTGTATCAAAATTTATCTTCTTATCCCATCCCGCACGCTCAAAAATGTTCATGAAACAAACGCCGATGATTTTCGGTTTCTTCTCCACCGCGATAGCTTCAACCATACGAGTAACGTCCTCTGGCGAGCATCCAAATTTTGGCATCGCTAATCCACCAAGCACTACAACCGCATCAGGATTCTTGGGGTCGCCCTTTTCATCCACAACACTATACCCAACGTTCGCTATCTCCTTTATCTTCCTTGCCTCCTTCGCATCTGCTCTCGGCACATATAACATCTCAAAACCGCGGTCACGCACCGTGTAAGCGAGCAATTCGATAAATGGCGTGCATACTGCCACCGAGCCCGTAAACACCACCTTAGACCCTTCTTTTATATCCGCTACGCTTTCTCTAAATAGTCCCGTAAAACCTACTATCCCACTTTTCTTTTCCATTTTATCAGTTCACCCCTCCTAACTATACTATAATCCATAAATATAACGTGTGGAGTTTTTATTTTTCATCCATCTCCCTCGGATAGAACTTTTTCACATGATCCGGCGCTCTTATCAATATATTTCTAACGCTTATAATGCCCACGAGTTCATTATTATCCATCACCGGCAGCCTTCTTATGTCATTCTTAGCCAGGAGTTCGCATGCCCGCTCCACAGACGCTTCCGGCTCGATGGTAATCAGAGGGGACGACATAATCTCGTTTGCCCTGGTCTTACTTGCGTCCCTATCCGTCATTATAACTTTTAATGCTATGTCACGGCCAGTAACTATTCCCACGGGTTTACCTTCCTTTGTTATCACTACGCTCCCTATCCCCAATACTTCCATCTCCTCTGATATTTTAGTGACCAGAACCTCTTCATCTTCCATGATTACTTCCACCGTCATCACATCCCCCACCTCTAACATCTCCGCAGCTACATTTTCTTCTGTCTCTGCCGGATAGAACTTGTGCACGTGCTCTGGCGCTCCTGTCAATATAGTTCTAATGCTTATAATACCCAGGAGTTTATCCTTGACCATCACCGGCAGCCTTCTTATGTCCTTCTTAGCCAACAGCTCGCATGCTTTTTCCACTGATGCTTCTGGTCCGATGGTAATCAAAGGAGCGGACATTATCTCTTTTGCTTTTATCCCACTTGGGATTCTATCCTTCATTATTACTTTCGTCGCTATGTCACGGTCAGTGATTATCCCTACGGGTTTGCCTTCCTTTGTTATCATTACACTCCCTACCTTCGACAGTTCCATGTCCCACGATATTATAGTAACCGAAACGTCTTCATCCGCAGTGATGACCGGGCTGCTCAACATATCCTTAACTTTCATCTTTTCTTTTTCGCCCCCTTTTTCATAATCCCCTCCCGTAATATGAACACTTTCCTTTTTAAAAAGGATTGCTTTAAACTAGAAATGACGCTTTATTTTTGGATTTGGAATTAGAAATCAGTGTCTAAAAAATAAAAGGAGGGAGAAAAAAACTTCTCCCCTCAACTTTTTACCGTTTTGTTTGTTTTTTGTTTGTTTGACTTTATACTCTTGCACCGGGTTCTCTGCCGTAATAACCGGCGACTATCAGGTCTCTCT
>WJOV01000097.1 GCA_009618475.1 Methanosarcinales archaeon
AGCAACAGTGGAAGCGATAAAGGCGCGTTGTCCCGAAGTAGAAGTGGAGAGTTTTGGCTTTTACGTAGGTCTTTTCATGGGTATTATTTTCATTGTTCTTTGTGTGATGGCATATCTCTTTTTTTATGCGCTTAGAGTCGTTATCCTGTATCGAGAAATGCTTTTCCCGTAATTATAGTCATTCTTGAAAAATGCAAAAATACTTTTTGTCAACTATAACCCAAACCTTTTACCACATTTCGATCTTCAGATGCTCAACTTCTTTGAAGTGCCCATCTCGTGTGACCAAGGTCAGGTCATATTGCCGAGCAATTGCGGCAAAAGGAATCTACCACTCATTCCAGTCCACCCTCTCACACTCGGCTTCGATAGCCCGAGTCATTGCTTGCAAATCATCGGCTCCAATTGTTCCGGCGAAATGAAGCAGTTGCTTCCCGGGCACCCCTTTTGGTCGAGACAATGCTCGTACAAATTCCAGCACATGTCGTTGTAGTTCATTTGGGAGATAGTCAAGCTGTTTAACAATCTCCGCTTTGATAGATGGGTTGGCCATTATATCTCCTCCTGTTCCGCACACCGCGTAACATACAACTTTTCCTATTTTATCTTTAGTCGGAAATGTTTATAAAGTTATTTATACAACACAAGACGGGTTTATAAAAGCAGTAAATACCTTTGACCTTGAAATGGCGAAAAATTGGAGCGAATAGGCGAAATCACAACAAAAAGCGAAAGGCTTTTATTTACGAATCGGTTATTAAATGATATGAATAGCAGAATACCACCTGAATTGAGGGGGGCGCTATCAGCGGGGGCGGGGTATTCGCTGCTGATAAAGGGGGAGCCGGGGACAGGGAAGACAATGCTTGCATTTGAGATGCTCGACGAGTTCGGGGGCGATAATGCTATATATCTTTCAGCGAGGATTTCACTTCCCGCTCTTTACAGCCAATTTCCATGGTTGGAAGAACGTGTCGGTTTTAGCGTGGTAGATGCAACTAAGTTGTATATTTCATCAAAGGCGTTTCCGAGAGCGCACCCTATCTCTGATATTCTTCACCTGAAAATGGTAGAGGAAGGAAAACCTGCTACACTCGTAATTGATAGCTGGGAAGCGATAGCATCGGAAGTAAAAGAGGGGAAGAAAGAAGAACTGGAAGCTGCAATAACTGACCTGGTAAGGAATTATGCAACGCAATACAAAATGAATTTGATACTCGTATCAGAAACGACTGACACTACTCCGCTCGATTATATTGTTGATGGGATAGTAGAGCTAAGCCGCACAACCATTGACTACCGGAGGGCGCGGGAAATGGTGCTAAAGAAATTAAGAGGCACCAGAATAGACCAGCACAAATATGGTTTTACCTTAGATGGTGGCAGATTCCGTTCTTTCAGTCCTTTCCAGCGGAGGAGGATAGAGAAGCCAAGAAGGGTGGCGGTTGTACCAAATACTGCCACGAATGTATCTACGGGATGTGTGGAGATAGATAGGATTTTGGAAGGCGGATTAAACAAGGGAAGCACCACGATAGTAGAATATGGAGATGATTTATCCCTCTTAGGATACCAATCCATCGTCGCTCACCTGATTATAAACAGCATACAGCAGGGTAATTATTGCGTGAAGATACCGAGTAGTGGCTGGGATGAGCGGCGGTTAAGGAGGGGGATATTGCCCTTCGTGAAGGAAGAGGATTATATGAAGTATTTCACGGTCTTTGAGATAAGAAAGGAGAAGAAAGAAGTAAGAGAGAACGTGAAGGTTTTGAAAGGCGAATCAATGGAGGAAGATTTTCCATTGTTCACGGATTTTATTTCCAATTTAGAACCACCGGTCACGGTTATTATAGGAACGGATTTGTTAGAGTATCAATATCGTTTGAAAACGGTGGCTAACCTCGCGAGAATGTTGGAGTTATTCTCATATTGGGTAATGGAGGTAAGGGAGGTGGGGAATGTAGGAGTATTTGGAATGCCTACCGGGGGCGCATTGGGCAAAGAGCTGGGTCACATGGTAACAAATCGCTTTAGGGTTACCGTGCTCGACCGGAGTGTCATCCTTTATTGCAATCGCCCTGATACCAAGTTACATTGCTTGGAGAATATTATCACCGAAGAAGCGCTTAAGTTAAAGCTCACTGCTTTTGTGTGAATATAATTTACTTGCTGGTCTTCGCTGCCGCAGATAGCAACCGATATTCCTCATACGCCCTTTTTAGAAACTTCGATAGCACTATTGATGCACAATAGAATATCACTAACGCGAAGAATCTCGCATCTCTGAAAAGGTAATCCAGTGGCACAAAAGCTTCCGTTATACCTTCCAAACCTAATAATCTATACCACCTCATTCCATAGTAAACGAGAACATAAATGTTTATAGCGATTACGCCAAGGGCAATTCCATGATAGACCTTAACCAAATCCAACCAGCCTTCCTGTTTCTTAGACGTAGAATATATGTGAGCGAAAAAAAGCCAGCCCATGATGAAAAGAGCGATACCTGAGCACATACTTTCCCCTATGGTTATATTGAAGTCAATGCTTATTACCGTTCGCCATAAAAACGCCAAACCTACTATCACCATCAATGTCCGCTCATCAGTTATCACCGTGCCTATTAGCTCTTTCAAGCCCATTTCTCTCAGCTTTTTGCCCCTTGCGTATAAATAAGGTGATATGAGATGCAGAAGACCCTTCTCTCTGGATAGCGATGTATAATCCTCGTGCATCTTTTGTACGTAATTCGCCGACCACATTACTGCGCAATAAAACACCACTAATGTGAGATATCGTATATTTCTGAAAAGGAAATCCATTGGTAGAAAAGCTTCTTCGTGCAGTAGCTTATACCATCGCATCGCATAGTAAATAACAACGTAAACGTTTATAGAGACCATGCTAACGGCAATCCCTTGATAAATCCAATTCGACATTACCCAACCCTTCAGTTCCCTGGACTTGAGATACATGTAAGCAAAGAGAACCCAGCTAAATAGGATTAGAGCAATACCTGAGCACATACTTTCCCAGAAGGCTATACTCCCGTCGAGGCTTATGTATGTTCGCCAGAAGATCGCTACAATTAATATCGCTATTATCGTTCGCCCATCCAATATCGCCTTCTCGAAAGAATCTTTTATGCCCATCTTTATTTGAAAGCCCCTCTCTCTCTTTCTGTTATTTATTTTAAAAGTAAAAGGCATATAAATATATTTCGCTTTTTACCTATTTCTCGCAAATCCGGCGTGTCACCGGTGTCCCGCTGGAAAAAAAGATAAGCTATATATACTTTAAATCTAAAAATCCCCATAAACATGATAAGCGTAGTTGAACATTTCCCGGTGCTTGTCATTGTAATCTCGCTGCTTTCCGCATTCACTATTTTGATTGTCGGCAGGCTGAACAAGAAATCTTGCTGTTTCATTTCCTTTGCAACCATTCTCGTCCAACTCGTCATGTCTATTTTTATCCTGAATCATGTCCGTACCGTAGGAACTATACGTTACTGGCTCGGAGGATGGAGCCCGCCATGGGGCATAGAATATGTCGTTGATGCTTTGAACGCATACATATTGGTCATACTTCTGTTTTTAGCCCTGTTATGTGTAATGTATTCAAAGAGGAACATAGAGCACGAGTTGCCTCAAAAAATTGCCCATTATTATGTCATTTATCAACTCCTCATCACGGGTCTGTGCGGTATAACCGTAACCGGCGATATATTTAACATGTACGTGTTCATTGAGATAACGTCCTTATCTTCGTATGCGTTAATAGCTTCGAGGGGTAAAATAGCGCTGAAGGCGAGCTTCACTTACCTCGTGCTGGGTTCTATCGGTGCTTGCTTCTTCTTGCTGGGCATAGGTTTTTTATATTCGGTAACGGGTTCGCTGAACATGCACGACCTCTCGCTTTTATTGCCCCCCTTGTATGGGAATAGAGTAGTTCAGGCGGCTTTTGTCTTCTTCATCGTGGGATTGAGCATAAAAATGGCGCTATTCCCGCTTCATACCTGGTTACCGGATGCACATTCATTTGCGCCCGCGGAAATAAGTGCGATGCTTTCCGGTATTATCATCGAAGTTTCCACTTATGCGTTTATAAGGGTCTGCTTTTCCGTTTTCACGCTGGATTTCATCACACGCTACGTGTCCATATTCGATATTCTCTGCTGGGTAGCAGCGATGGCAATGATTTATGGCTCTGTCCTTGCGATAGCACAGTATAACCTGAAAAGGATGCTTGCTTATTCGAGTGTAGCGAATATGGGATATATTATGCTCGGTGTGGGGCTTTGCACTTCCACCTCTTTCGGACTGACTCCGGCATTGATGCATATACTGAACCATGCATTGATGAAGGCGTGTATGTTCTTAGCTGCCGGTGCTTTCATTTACAAGTTTGACCTGTGGGAGATAGAGGATTTTCGTGGTTTGGGCAGGAAAATGCCTTATACAACCATTGCTTTCATTTTAGCTGCTCTTGCGATGATCGGAATGCCGCCAAGCGTGGGATTCGTCACGAAATTCTACCTTGCGCTCGCCTGCCTGGAAGCGGGCAAATTTATATTCGTGGCGATGATATTCTTTAGCACGCTTCTTATCGTATTTTATTTCTGGCGTGTGATTGAATATATGTATATAAGAGTGGAAGAAGAGGAAGAAATAGCAAAAGAAGTAAAAATAGACGAGATACCGTGGAGTATGCTCATCCCGGTGTTAGTACTCGGAGTTCTCTGTTTCATCGTGGGAATTATCTGGCTCGTTGAGATACCATTTCCCTTAATGGACGCGATTAATTCAGGATTGGGTTTGGGGGTGGTGCCATAATGATACTGATACCACCGGAAGTTGCCTGGTTATGTTTCCTGTTTCCTTTTGCCGGCGCGCTCTTATCCCCTGTTTTAGCCAGAATCCATCCCATGCTCAGAGATTATGGAGCGCTGTTCTTCTCTTTCCTCGGCGCTCTGTGCAGCTTGATGCTCGTACCTTATCTATTTCATCTTGATAAGTTGCCGTTCGAGAGCGCTTTTGTGTGGCTTACCGTACCCATAGAATTGAAAGTTGGTGTTCTGGTTGATCCTTTGAGCATAGTGATGGCAAATGTAGTTGCGGTTATAAGCTTCATTATAATGGTTTACTCCCTGGGGTACATGAAGGGCGACCCGTGCTTAACAAGGTGGTGGATGTGGATGAATCTTTTCATTGGAAGCATGCTCCTCCTGGTTCTTTCCAATAACCTGCTATTTCTCTTCGTCGGCTGGAAAATGGTAGGGCTGTGTAGCTGGGGGCTAATAGGTTTTTACTATAAGGACGAGAAGAAATACTGGATAGGTGGTCCTCCACCTACTAAATACACCGTACCTTCTCACTGCGGCTTAAAAGCTATGGTTGTAACGTCCATGGGGGACGTTCTCATGCTGGGCGGGATTTTAATAATGTATTCATACGCGGGAACTTTAAACATCCTGGAACTCTATGAGACGTCAGCAATATGGATACCGGAAATGGCAAAGTCATCGGGAATGATCTTACTGATGAGTATTATGCTTCTTGCAGGACCCATCGGTAAGTCAGCACAATTTCCACTTCACGAGTGGCTTCCGGAAGCTATGGCAGGTCCCGGTCCCGTTTCAGCCCTGATCCATGCAGCAACAATGGTTAAAAGCGGCGTTTATATGGTTGCCAGATTGCTACCAATTTTCTATTACGGCTATTGGGTAGCGGGCTGCATCGAAGCTTCTTATTTCTTCATTTTAATCGCGTGGGTAGGTGCAATTACTGCATTCGTTGCTGCTACTCAGGGTATGACCGCACTGGAGCTGAAAAAAGCGCTGGCATTTTCTACCGTCAGTCAGATAGGCTACATGATGCTTGCATTGGGAGTAGCAGGCTTAACTATCTCCAATTTAGAGGGCGGTTTCACGTCAGGAATATTTCACCTGTTTAATCACGCTCTGTTTAAGGCTTGTCTCTTCCTTTGCGCCGGTTCGGTCATTCACACCGCTCATTCTATTTATATGAACGATATGGGCGCTATCAAGAAGTTCATGCCGTTTACCTGGATTTTCATGCTTATTGCGGCTCTATCGCTGATGGGTGTTCCGCCACTGCCGGGATTCTGGAGTAAAGACGCCGTTCTTGCGTCAACTCTGGCAACCCATAATTACCCCTTATTCGCACTCGCCCTGATTACCGTAGTCATAACTGCATTCTACACAACTCGCTTCATGGGGATGACCTTTCATGGAAGGGAGAGTAAAAACATGGAGAAATTAAAGCAAAAAGGTGCGCATCTCGGTGAAGCCCACATTACAATGGTGGTTGCATGCGGTGTTTTAGCTATCGTAATTGTTCTATTTGGTTTAGTAGGTCTCCCGTTAGAGCATTTTTTTGGGAGCGGGATTTGAACATACCCTGGAGAAGCTTCATCTGCCACTTGAACATGCAGAGCACGCAATGCCTCATTTATTAGTTCCTCTTCTATCAGTAATCTCTGTGGTTATAGGAATTGTGCCTGCATATTTACTTTACTTCTCGGGGAAGATAGATCCTGCTAGCATGGTAGAGAAGCACGCAGTTCTGAAGATGCTACACAAGTTCTTCTGGAACAGGTGGTACATAGATAGTTTCTATTACATGTTTTTTGTCGGTGGAGTGACCAAGCTTTATACTCTTGTACCCAGGTATATTGAAAGTCCACTGGATAAATTTTTCCATAAGATAATACCCTCTATTCCCGGAAGGCTCTATGGCAGTGGGCGAGACGTTCTGGCAAGTAGATATGGGCAAGAGGAGGTAAAGGGGGCACCTGCAGAACGACAACCTGTGGTAGGAATAAGCTTAGGGTACGCATTGCTGCTGGTGCTTCTCTGTATCGCTTTATATTTGGTAGCCATGCTTATACGTGGGTGGCTTATAGGTCCCTAAATATATTATTCTTCAGCAAATGAACACGAAAAAAATGATTGGGAATCCGGATGTGGTGGATGCGCCAAAAGAGGGTGAGATGATAAAATGATACCGCATATTCTGCTTCAGATAGTAGTAATACCGGTCATAGCAGCCATACTCATATTTTTAACCAGGTACAGGACAGGTAGGAGAGCGGGCTGGATAGTAGGCGCTACCCTTTTATACACCACTGCTCTTCTTTGCATGGTTTGCATCAGAGTTTATCAGGGTGAGATAATTTTTGAGGAATATCCATTTGGACCGAAGATAAATTTCAATCTTTTAGCCGACGGTTTGAGCATAGCAGTTGCATTGATAATGAATCTGTGCTGTATAGTCCTGGCATTTTACTCTATACACTATGTAGAACACAGAGTAGAGGTAATATATGGAGAAGTGGATGAAAGAATATGGCTGATGTATTACACGCGGTTTTTCTTTTTGTTCCCCTTCTTTTCCACTGGTTTCATGGGTATTGCCTTCTCTACAAACCTCATAGCGATGTATTTCTTCATGGAACTATTGACCATTATTCCCCTTTATTTCATAATGGCACAATTTGGGTATTCCGATTTTATAGAACGTTATAAGGTAGCCCTGATGTGTCTTTTCTGGGGAATTGCCGGGGCAACCGTCTTCCTGATTGGTATCCTTTTAGCATATACCCATACAGGTAGCTTTGAAATCTCGGCGTTAAGCACTCTTTCGGGCAATCCAGTAGTTACCTGGGTTATCTTATGTATGCTGCTCGGTTTATTTTCTAAACTTGCGATATTTCCTCTCCACGTTTGGATGCCCTGGGTCCACGCAGAGCATCCCACATGCATAGCCGGATTGCTTGCGGTTTACGCGAATATCGCGGCTTATGTGATGGTCAGGGTTCTCATCTTGCCACTTTATGATGATTTCAAAGTTTTTGGCTTACCTATCATGGTGTTGGCGCTGATAACAATGGTATATGGCTCTCTTCTTGCTATGGCTCAAACAGACGTGAAACGATTCGCTGCTTGCTCAACCATAAGCCAGATTTCATATTCTGTCCTTGGACTGGGCGCACTCACAGTCTGGAGTATTGAAGGCGGGCTCTTTTTCTTTTTGTGTCACATCATGGGTAAGGCAATCCTCTTCTCAACCGCTGGTATATTGGTCTATACAACGGGTGTCCGGGATATGAGAGAGATGGGCGGACTTGCATCCAGAATGCCAATAACAGCGCTGCTCTGGACAATAGGCGCTATGATGCTCTCGGGTCTTCCGCCTTTCAGCACCTTCGCCGCAGAATGGATAATGTTTACAGGCATATTCATGTATGGAACACATGGTCCTTCTATAGCACTGGCAATTGCAATTCTGGGTATTACCGCAGTTGGATTAACGATTGCTTACACATTCTGGTCAATAAAGAGGATATTCTTTGGTCCTTTGAATTCAAATCTATCAAACAACAGTAAGATTAGAGACCCCCCAGTATTGATGTGGCTTCCACTTCTACTTTTAGCCACTGTATCAATCATCCTGGGTCTGTATCCAAAACCTATAATGGACCTTTTTCATCTTGTGATAGGAGGGATATTATAAGTGCTCGCCGCGAAGAGTATTCTTTATACAAGATTAGGGAGAATAAAAAACCTGCTACTGTGGTAATTTGAAGAGGATTATATGAAATATGTGACCATGTTTGAGATAGGAGCAGGTAAAAGGGAGTATGAGGTAAGTGAAGACGTAAGATTTTTGTTGAAACCAGGCGGAGAAATTAAAGGTACTTCTTGTAAACGCCCTTGAGCGAAGTGAGCGTGATCTTCTTCTCTGCGGGGTCAACAAAAGCAAGTAAAGTCCTTTCGGTGAATAAGAAGAAGTCATCGCCACACTTCTCCTTTATTTCTTCTATGCTCTTACTGTCGAAATAAATCCGCTTTCCTCTTTCAGTCCCCGCACACTGAACAGAAGCTATAAGCTCGATAATATTTTTCTCTTTCCCCTCAGGCACTTCTTCAGCCATCTTATCATCTTCTCTTAAACAATTAAGCACTTATTTAATTAAAGATATACTATCTTGACATTGTGTTGAGAAACAGGATGGATTAAAATGGATTTGTCAAAAGAGAAGAGGGTAAGGGACGTAATGACGCGAGGTGTCATTACGGTAGCGCTTGACACGCCGGTAAGTGAAATTGCAAAACTCCTGGTAAAGGAGGAGGTATCAGGCGTTGCGGTAATTGTGCCCGACGGTGAGGTAGTGGGTGTGATATCCGAGATAGACATCATAAAATTCTTTGACCAGAATTGGGACAATTTAACGGCGGAGGAGGTTATGTCCACCTTTGTGAGGACAATAGATGCGGAAATGACGATAAAAAAAGCCGCGGATATTATGCGGGATTTGAACATTCACAGGTTATTGATACTTTCTCTAAGCCCCGCTTACGGTGTTCCCATAGGGATATTAACTGCAAGTGACATACTGAGAGCGAGTGTCAAATAACGTTTAGAATACACATAAA
>WJOV01000034.1 GCA_009618475.1 Methanosarcinales archaeon
CATCTGTTTCTTTAGAGATGGAAGCGGCTGCCATGTGCCTGCTGCCAAAACCCATTGGGAGGTCTATGTTTCGAGAACTCGCTTCAATATGCCTTGCCGCGGAAAGAACGTAGCCATCGCCACTGATAACAAAAGCGCCGTCCAGTTTTGCCAGCTCATCTATCGTTCCCTGGACGTTTGCATCTCTTATGTCCTTTACTTCCTTTGGGTAATTTGCAAGAGGGTCTAAGATTAACGGCTTTGATTTCTTTAACACTTCTTCTTCGTCCCCAACCACAAATAGTGCGCCCATCCTCGCCCCGTCTATACTTTGTCTTGCTATTCCCACCGCTATTTCTATCACCGTCTCTAACACCTCAAGATTGCATTTTCTAACTCTCTTACAAATTCTCTCAGCCATCGCTATTTCTTCCCGCACCCTAAAAAAATATTAGACGCTCTTATCTTATAAAATCACAGGGGACTTTTAAGAAAATGTTTGTAAAGACGCATTCACCTTCGCATATAACCGGCTTCTTTGAAATACGCGATAACAAAAATCCTTTGTATAAAGGCTCGGTGGGAGGGGGAATCGTATTAGAAGCGGGCTGTGTAACTGAAGTTTCCATTCGCGATGACCGTCCTACAAAGGCCGGAATATTAATAAACGGCGTGGAAGAAGAGGCAAATACCTCTAAATACGTTGTCGAGCGTTTGGCAGGAAAGTATGAGATTGCAGTATCAACGGACTTTGAAGTGCCGGTAGGCTGTGGATTTGGTGCAAGTGGTGCCGGCGCGCTCAGCACTGCTCTCGCATTAAACGAACTTTTATCGCTCGGCATGACGTTAAACGAGGTGGCACAAATCGCTCATCTCGCAGAAGTGGAGAGCAATACTGGCTTAGGTGACGTAATTGCCGAGACGTGCGGTGGCGTAGTGATAAGAAGAAAGCCGGGTCCGCCTGGAATAGGCACAATTGATAAGATACCGTGGAGAAAAGAGAAAATAAGCTACGTTGTGTTCGGAAAGAAATCCACAAAAGCTGTGTTGACGGATGATTCTATGAAAAGGAGAATAAACGAAGCTGGACGGGCAGTGATGAAAGAACTGATGCGGGAACCTACTTTAGAGAAATTCATGCTCGTATCAAGGGATTTTTCGTTACGTAGCGAAGTAATAAGTGATAAATGCAGGGATGCGATAGAGGCTGTGGATGCGGAAGGGAAGGTCGCCAGCGTAGCGATGTTAGGCGATACGGTGTTTGTTATTGGCGATAGTGAAGCATTGAAGGAGTTTGGAGAAGTAAAAGAAAGTAGAATAGCGGATGTGGGTGCAAGGGTCATAAATCATTAGAGGTTTAGCGGTTTAGAGGTTTGGTGGTTGTGCAAGGGTCATAAATTCCAAATCACAATCCCAAAAACGCAACGCGCAAGGTGGAATTTCCGAAAAACGATTAAAAAAAGCCTCGGGAGGGATTTGAACCCTCGACCTGCTGATTACAAATCAGCCGCTCATCCAGGCTAAGCTACCGAGGCGGTGTTATTATTAGTTTATCTTTTATATTATTTTTTTATTTATGTAATAAGGATTAGGGAAGATAAAGAGTCCACTGGACAAGTTTCATCCAGAGGGATGGATATACGAAGTACTTCAGATATACCACCAAAATGGAAGGATATGCGAAGTATTGCGGATATACCAAAGTTATCGAAAATTGCAGAAGGAGGTAATGAAAAATGGAAGCTAGTGTCACAGCAATTTAATTATGGAACATAATACTTGGACAGTTTCTTATCAGCCTTCTCCCTCGTAAACTTCCAGTTGATCTT
>WJOV01000128.1 GCA_009618475.1 Methanosarcinales archaeon
ATGGGAAATAAAAAATTGATAGAATAAAGTTGGATATAACACAAGATGAACTCCTAAACACCGAGCACAGATATACACACTTTTTATTTTAAAACAGCGATAATATTCAGAAGGTTTATGATGGCTTAATAAAATAGAATGTTTCGATAAATTGAACCTCTTATTCTTCGTCTCCTTCATATATCGGAATAGTCTCACGCGCTAATAAATAATATAATAATCCAGGAATGACTCCTATGCATAATAATATACACAAAACACAATTACTCCCATTATACCTTTTTTCATATCTAATTATCTTTGCGGTAGACGGGGATATAACTTTTGTTTTAGCACCTTCTTCTCTCTCTTCCAAATATCTTCCTATATCCTCATCGTCTGGATAATGCCTGATATAGATTTCTTTTAGCTCCTCCTGTGTTAATCCTGGATTTTTTTCAGCTATTTCACTCCATTTTTTAATCACAACTTCTCTTTTCTTTTTCCACTCTTCTAATCTCATTGCTGACATGCTATTCCTATCGCTATAAACTTTCCCATTTGCATCCTTTACCATTCCTAACGCTTCTATATGCTTTTCAATAGTCTCAGGAGCTATGTTAATTGCTTTTGCTATTTCTGTTATTTTAGCAGGTCGTTTAGATTGGACTATACCTGAGATAGATACAGAAGAGGGGGAAGGCGTGGGAACTAAGGCAGGTGCTGGTGTTCTCCCAGTCACTTGTCCAAGAAAAAAAACTGCAAGTATTGCTACTATGGCTATAATCCCTACACTTATTCCGAGTTTCTTATTCATTATTGAGTTTTTCTCATTGCCTCCTTTTATTCCAACCTCTTTTTTATATCTTCCACCCTTTCCTTCAATTATGATTCTTTTCTTTCTCCTTAATGGTACAGCATTGCTCGAAATCCACAAGATTTTGAGCAATTAAAAGTGCTGATACCCTTTTATTTCCATCATTTCCTTCTCTTTCCCTTCCCCTTTTTTAAAATAAATGCCTTCCTCTGACGGCACTACCGTGCCTATAATGCTCATTTTCATCTCCTTTTGCATTCTTTTCATCAATACTTCGTTTTCTAACGTTTTCGCACCAACAGTAAAAAGCAATTCGTAATCGCCACCGAAATAAAACGCAAGCTCCCGGAGATCAAGCATTGACAAATCCAAATCGCCTTCCCACGCGCTTCTTATCTCCTCGCTCAATACGGGCACTTTATCCTCGTATATCTCGAATCCTACATTGCTACTTTTCGCGAGTTCAGCCAATGAAAGTGCGAGACCATCACTTATGTCAATCATCGCGGTTACTAACCCGGAGTCTGCGAGAATAACGCCTTCTTTTACCCTTGGCACTGGCTGAAACAGAGCTTTTTTCGCTACTTCTTCAACTCTTTCCGGCACTTTCAGTTTTGTTCCTTTTTTTATTATATTCATGCCAAGTGCCGCATTACCAAGCGAGCCGGTCACGCATACCAGGTCGCCAACTTCGGCACCTGCTCGCCTTACAGGGTTGTCTGCAAACCCGAGACAAGTCCCGGTTAAGATAAGCTCTTTGCTCTTTGTTATGTCTCCGCCAACTACCGCGGTATTATAAGCAGAGGCGCAATTTTCTATTCCTTCCACTACTTCATCCACAAATGCTGTTTCGGTGTGCGCGGGAATGCCCATTGCAATGGTAAAAGCAAACGGATGAGCACCCATCGCGGCGATGTCGCTTAAATTGACTGCAACGGCACTCCATCCCATCTGGAA
>WJOV01000134.1 GCA_009618475.1 Methanosarcinales archaeon
ATATATAAGAAAAAAGGGGTTAGTGACAGAGAAGTAGTGGAAGCAATTTTGATGGATAAAAACGTTAGACTGGAGGACGTGCATGAAACGATGTCATTTTTACGGAGGTGCGATATTCTCCCGGTAATAGGGGTGGGGTTGATTATAGATATGGCAGGAGGAGCGATAAGATACGTGATTGCAGGCGGTATAAACTTTTTCCCGGGAACGCTAAAACTCCTTAAAGAATTACGCGAGCGGGGTATCATGACGTTTGTTGCTTCGGGGGATAGGGTAGAGAAAGAGGAAATGGCTGTATATTTGCCTGACATACCACCGGACAATATTTTTGGAATGATGAAGCCAGAAGATAAGAGGGAGTTGGTAAGAAAGTTGAAGGAAGAGCATAAGGTGATGATGGTGGGTAACGATAGGAATGATTATCTTGCGATGTGGGAGGCGGATATAGCGGTATTATCGTTGCAAGAAGCTGCAGATAGGCCGGGAGCGATTTTTGAGGTTGCGGATTTCAGGATAAAAGATATAAGCGAGGTAAAGGAAATAATAGAAGAGATTAGATGAGGGGATAAAGATGGGAAGCCAGAGACCGAAAGAAGGAGAAGAGCTGGAATCGTTGGCGGAGAGGCTGAGAAACTTCGAGGGGGTGAAGCGAAAAAGAGCTATCGGGGATCTCATAAAAATGCTTGGAGATTCCGACCGGGTGGGAAGCCGAACGATAACGGGATTCGGAGAGGATGCAGCAGTGCTTGAAATGGACGACGATAATTTCATTTTGCTTGCCGTGGATGGTATCTGGGGTAAATTGTTGAGTGCCGACCCCTGGTGGGCGGGGTATTGTGCGGTTCTCGTGAACGTGAATGATATAGCGGCGATGGGTGGCACTCCTCTGGCAATGGTGAACCTAACCTCAACGCAGAAGAAGGATATATGTGCGGAACTGGGACGCGGGATGGGAGACGGCGTGAGAAAATTTGGCGTGCCTATGGTTGGGGGGCATTTACATCCTGACACTTCTTATGACGCACTCGACGTGGGAATAATCGGAACGGTAAAGAGAGATAGTGTAATCTATTCGAGTAGTGCGAACCCCGGTGACAAGGTATTGGTAGCGATTGACCTCGATGGCAGGATATATCCAAATTACAATTTAGCATGGGACAACACGACAAAAAGGTCCCCTGCAGAGATAAAAAGGCAGTTGGACACAATGGTGGAAATAGGAGAGAAGAAGTTAGCAACTGCGGGGAAGGACATAAGCAATCCCGGCACGCTGGGCACGCTTGGAATGTTACTCGAATCCTCTGGCGTGGGGGCAATTGTGGAGCTGGATAAGATACCGAGACCTGACCCGGAACGAATATCTATCGAGCACGGGTTAAAGATGTATCCGGGGACGGGTTTTGTGCTCACGGTCGAGAACGATGAAAAAGGAGCGGAATGTATAAGAATATTCAGAGACGCAGGAATAGAGGCTTCTATCATTGGTGAGATAGACAATAGCAAGAAGTTGAAGATAACAAATGGAGATGAGACGGTAACGGTATTCGACCTTAACAGGGAGATAATAACGGGAATAGTGCGTAGGGAAAGAGGAAAGAGGTTTCGAAAATAAATCCCAATGACTAATACTATCAAATCCAAAGTAAACCCTTTTCTTTTAGAAAAAGAAAAGCCGTGATAACACATGAGAGACGACTTTGACGAGTTATACGAGAAGATAAGGAAGGGTGAGATAGAGAGAGAAGATGCGATATTTTTAGCAGGTAACCCTATTTATTTGTTCTGCATTGCAGATGAGTTGCGGAGGCAGGAGAAAGGGGACGTCGTTACTTACGTGGTGAACAGGAACATAAACTTCACGAATGTTTGTGTAGGCAACTGCAAGTTCTGTGCGTTCCGGGAAGAGAAGGAGAAGGGATATTTGCTGAGCATGGACGTAGTTTTGAGTAAGGTTGTGGAAGCGGTGAATAACGAGGCAACGGAGATATGTATTCAAGGAGGTTTGCATCCCGACCTTGCCTTAGCGGACTATTGTGGAATTATAGAAAGCATAAAATCGAAGTTTGACATGCATATACACGCATTTTCACCGATGGAGATATACCACGTGGCGAGGAATTCGGGAATGAGCGAAGAGGAGGTGTTGATTGAGCTAAAAACAGCAGGACTGGGTTCTATTCCGGGAACCGCGGCTGAAATACTCGATGATTCTATAAGGGAAATAATATGCCCGGGGAAGATAAAAACGGATAAATGGGTAGAGATAATAAAGACTGCGCACCGGTTGGGAATTCCATCAACGGCAACCATCATGTACGGGCATATCGAATCACTGGAAGCCAGAATAGACCATATATTCAGGATAAGGGAGATACAAAAGGAGACGTGCGGATTTACGGAGTTCGTGCCGCTGAAGTTCATGCGAAAGAACAATGAATTGGGGCGGATGGTGAAGAGAGAAGTTCCTTTTTTGGAAAACGCAATGGTTCATGCGCTATCAAGGGTCATTCTTCATCCTTATTTTGTGAACGTGCAGGCATCGTGGGTGAAGTTAGGAGTGGGAGAAGTGCAGAAGATGCTTTATTTCGGTGTGAATGACTTGGGTGGGACGTTAATGGAAGAGAACATCTCGAGGTTATCGGGCGCTCCGGCTGGCGAGTATATGAGTCCGGAGGACTTCGAGCGATTGATAAAGGATGCGGGAAGAACGCCAAGAAGAAGGAGCACGTTGTATGAATTATTGTAACTCTTCCTTTACTTTAAATACTTCCCCGCCAGCGCATCCTTCACCAGTTTCTGGACTTCCTCGTTTCTTTCTCGTATGGTCCGCAGTCTCTCTTTTTGGTCGTCGTCAAGATTGCTGGATTCAAGCAATACGTCTGTGCATCCTCCAATGATAGTCACCGGGGTGATAATTCTGTGTGACGTTTCTTTTAGAAAGTGCTCTCTTAGTCTATAAGCCTCTTTCGCCTTATCCTCCGCACGCTTGTGCTCGGTGACGTCCCCAATTGCGTTAACAAACCTATTTTCTCCAGTTTCTGTTCTTTGTTGAATCGAGAACATGGAACCCCAGAAGAAAGTCCCGTCTTTACGTTTAAATCGCACCTCGAAATTATCCGCCCAACCCCTTTCGAGCGAGTCAAGAACTCGCACGCTATCCTTTTCGTCGTAATAATAAGCAGAAGCAGGAAACTTAAGAAACTCCTCTTTGGACCCGTAACCGAACATTTCCAGCAGAGTTCGATTGACATCAATTATCTTACCCCCCGGGGTGGTTATTGAAATGGCTACCGGTATGCACTCCAGCAAGTTGCGTGTGTAGTCACGCTCTTTCGCTAATTCTTTTGTTCGCTCTTCTACCTTCGACTCCAGCTCTTCACTGAACCGTCGCAACTGCTCCTCTGCACGCTTGCGCTCCGTGATGTCCCTGTGACTCGCCATTTGTCCAATAACTTCTCCTTCATCGTCCACTACTCTTGATGAAGACACCGCCATCGGAAAGAGTTCACCATTTTTTCTCTTGCCAACCAACTCTCCTCTCCAACCGCCATCCAACGTCTCCGTAAGTGCTTCTTTCAACTTCGGTATCTGATCTTCAGGGTAAATGAAGGCGATTCCGTTCCCTATTAATTCTTCTCTTGAATATCCAAACATTCTAACAAATGCGTCGTTCGCATAGGTAATCTTACCTTTGAGATTGCCCATAGCTATGCCATCAACTGAACTGTTAACAGAATGCGAAAATAACCGCAGTTGCTCCTGCGTATTCGCAATCCGCTCACTTAAAATAGCGGCTATAAGGGCAACAACTATAAACACAGGAGCTCGAATCAAATCATTAATCGTCTCCACCTCCGCTCTAATAAAAAAGTGACTGGAAATTAGCAATGCCGTTAAAAATAGAGCAACGACCAAACCCTTTCTTTTCCACCACAACGATGCTAAGATAATTGGAATGTAAAAGAAGTGTGTAAAAACAACGACGGTGGAGCGTACCAGATGAAAATAATAAGTGAGAACGCAACAAATACCTAAAAGGATAGCCAGTGCCATAATTTTGTATTTTTCTCTCGATTCAACCATTATACCACTCGCACCCGCTTTTGCTCGATGATTTTTATGTTATATGGCACAAACATATTTAAAGCTTTTGCTTATCCTAACTTGACTTTGTCATATTCGAAATTTACCGCAGAGAACGCGGAATTAGATTAGAGGTTTAGTTTATTAGCGGTTCAGCTCGTTAGCTAAACCTCTAATTTTAAGCGGTTCAGCGGCTTGGCTCGTTAGCGATTTAGACTAAACCTCTAAACCTCTAAATACATCCTCTGCGTTCTCCGTGAACTCCGCGGTTAATCTGACAATGTCAAATTATATAGTTAGTATTTGTCTACCGCAGAAATAAAAGAACCATTTACACGATTTCCGTTTCCTGGAACACCTGTTCCACCTTGCTCTTTTATGCTGTTCCGCTATCTCAGTATTTCGCCAGCTCACGCAACAACTCAATATTCTCTTCCATCGACTCTTTCAGCAATTTTTTCAGCTTCTTATCCTTCGTATGTTTTATTTCGATTTTACCTTCTTCTTTATCCATTTTCTCACCTCTTTTAACCCGCTTTCTCCTTTTGCCAGCCGCAATAGGAACTCAATTACTTCTTCTTTTTCTACTTTAAATATATATCCATTATCCCTTAATAATATATCAACTAACTCAAAGGCAATCCTCTTATTTCCATCCACAAAAGGATGACCCTGAACAAAATCCCTTAAGATGAGGGATGCAACTTCAAATAGGTCTGTATTCTCTTCTTTTATTACTTTTCCTTTCACCCGCTCGATCGTGAAATCAATCAAACCTTTATTTAAAACACCAAACGCACCTCCAGCATTTTCGATTATATCATCATGAATTTTTATCACATTTTCCACATCAAATGAGATTCTTATTATCATCTTATAGCTTCTTCTTAAGCAAGAGCCCCATTATAAATTTTTGTTTCTTCGCAGGATTTTCACCTATTTCGCGTTGAAGCGCACATTTCAGCTTAAAGCTCTGCATAAGGGTTAGCATTTGCCGATCAAAAAGTTCTCCACTGCATTCTGTAACTTGTTCCATTCCACGGAACGCCTGTTCCATTTTTTTGGAACGCTTGTTCCACCTCGCTCTTTTATGCTGTTCCATCGAAACTATGTATGTGCCGAAGAGAGGCGCTATGTAAATACCAAAAAAGAAGCAAAGGGGATAAACAAAAGGCGAAGGTGAAGAAATGATAAAAACAGAAAACCTTACAAAGGTATATAATGGAATTGAGGCGGTAGACAATCTGAATTTAGAGATAGAAGAAGGTATAACATTTGGCTTTTTAGGATTAAATGGAGCTGGAAAGACAACAACGGTACGAATGCTTGCAACGATCTTAGACCCAACATCAGGAAAGGCATCTGTATATGGTCATGATATTGTTAAAGATAGAGTAGAGATAAGAAAGATAATCGGTGTTGTTACGGAAGAGTCAGGTGTTACGCAGCCTGATTGGACTCCGCTCGAATACTTAGAGTTCTTTGGCGCAATTCATGGAATGAACGACTCTCTTATAAGTGAAAGAACAAAAGAGCTTTTGCAGATGCTGGATTTGTATGAAAGAAGATACGACCCAATGAAGACTTTCTCTGGTGGAATGATGAGAAGGGCAGAAATAGCAAGAGTTCTGCTTCATAACCCAAAGGTTCTATTCCTGGATGAACCAACAAGAGAGTTTGATATTCCCGGAAAAAGATATATCTGGAATTTACTTCAATATTTAAAACACGAGCAAGATGTAACGATATTCTTGAGTTCTCATGATATAAGAGAGATAGAGGTCTTATGTGACCGAGTTTGCATAATCCACAAAGGAAAGATAGTATTTTCAGGGGATGCAGATAAGCTTAAAAGCGGTAAAGGAACGTCTGATGAGCTTGAGGAGAATGTAACAAAGCTTCTTAAAGGGGAGATGGTGGAGTGATAAAGATGGGCAATTTTATCCAGTTATTTAAAAAGAGTTTGCAGCTCTATATGTGTACAAAATGGACTTACCTTTTGATAATTCCCCTAATAGGCGTATTTGGATTTGTTTCTCTTTTGGGACAAGTATGGACCGAACTCACATTATCTTTTGTTTACCTTCTTGCCCCCGTATTTTTGATAATTGTGCCTGCAACTTTAATACCCGCGGAGAAAAATTCACGGTTTACAGACATCACCCTTACCTATCCTGTCTCAGATAGAGAATACTTCTTTTCACGGTATCTTTTATCTGTAATCGTGGGTTTGTTTTATCTTGCAATTACTCTTCCATTTATGGCGCTCTACTTTGCATTTGTTGGCATGCCACTTGCAGGCATGTTTCTTAAATACTTCATCGCATCTATCTTGATTATCCTGTTTATATCTGGTTTAGGAACAATGATTGCTTCTGTCTGTGGTTCAAGACAAACGGTATCTCTTGCTATTTCGCTTATCTTTGTTTTTGGATATATCTTAGCTGCTATTTTCTATGGATTCCCGGAGTCCCACGGATTAGTTGTTATCGCTACTTTTATGAGACTCTCTCCAATGGTTTCAATCTCGGACTATATGGGCTTTCCTCTGGGCTTTCCTCCAATTATCAATGTTGATAGAGCTATTTCGTTAGTTGTACCTATCGTGTCTATTCTCTTATTTCCATTAGTGGGCTTCCTGGTATTTGCCTATCTAAAAGAGGAAAAGGAAAAGAAGGTGATAGCGGTTATGCTCGTTGCTCTCTCGATAGTAGCTCCGGTTTTAGCAACCGGCACAATTGATACAAACTATAATGTAGTAGTGAAAAACGTTTTTGGTGGTTATGGTGATATTCATGCGGGAGTATTTATTGACGCTGATACTGCATCAGGATTAAGCGATGAAGAAAAAGGTGCCATATTAGAGCACCGACGAAAAAGGGGCGGTAAAATATATTCTGCGCGAGTGGCTGAAGATGGTACAATAAACGGTGTGCTTCTTGTAAATCTGGCGACTCGTGAAGATTTATCTAATAGAAGTGATATAGAAGAAGTAGAAATAACCATTAAATCACCGGATGATGGATTAAGATTTGATGGTGCTGCTGAACAATCATACATCTGTAAACCAAAAACTGCTGGATTTACCGATTGCAACTATACCTGGATTGAAATTCCTATTAAAATAAAGATCGTTGCGCCGAAACTCGAAATAGCAGGAGAATATATGGTTGAGCTCTCAGTACCTGATAACCGGAGTTTGAGTTCGAAACCAATAATCGAGTTAACCGTACCGTACTATCTAACTGACAATTTCATGCACGTCCTCCAGTCTAACGTTTTTATCCATCAAAATTGCTTCCACTACTTCTCTGTCACTAACCCCTTTTTTCTTATATATAACCTTATTTTCTATTTTTTTCTCTCTCAATAAATCGGATAAAATTTTAGTGCGTTCCTCTTTCTCCATCGTTTCTTCGTATCTCGTCTTCAATATCGTCATCGCACCTCTTTTAAGCCTGTCCGTGCAGGTTATTCCCGATACCCTGCTGCGCTTTGTCACTCCCCTTTCCATATCTTTTATAATCCTGAAAGGTGCGTATAAAACGCCGGCACCATCAAAAACAACCGCTAACTCAGACATATACTCTCACTCCTCTCCTCACCCATAACGGTGACTTCTTTCTTCCTTTCTATGCTATACGCCATGATAACATACTACCAACCCAGTTTGATATTATTTTAAAAACATCTTCATCTATCTAAATATCTTTATAAGAAAAAGAGAGAAGTAAACAAAATGATGCAGGACCTGGTAACAGAGAAGTGGGAGGACTTTCTGAAGCGGTATTATTGGGACGAAATCATAGAGGTGTCGAATTCGTATCCGGAAAGGCGTAGTTTGTTCGTTGGGTTCTCGGACATGGACATATACGACCCGACAATAGCCGATATGCTTTTAGAAGACCCTGATGTAACAATAGAAGCTGCAACAAGGGCTTTACGGGAAATGGACATTCCTACGGGTGTCACACTCGATGAAGCCAATCTCCGTATAATAAAACTTCCACGAAGGGTGAAGATACGGGATATTAGAAGCAACGACATAGGCAAGCTGGTGGGCATAGAGGGGTTGGTAACAAAGGCGACGGAGGTAAGACCGCGGATAGTGGAAGCGGTATTTGAATGCCCCTTTTGTCATCATATCTTTTCGATAGCGCAAAGTGGAAGGCAGTTCAAAGAGCCGGTGGAGTGTGAACAGGAGAGCGGGGGCTGTGGAAGAAAAGCACGGCAGTTCAACTTATCGGTGGAAAAGTCCAAATTCGCAAATGCGCAAAAGATAAGGTTACAGGAGTCGCCGGAGGAGTTAAGAGGTGGTGAATTACCGCAAGCGATAGACGTAAATCTGGAAGACGACATTTCAGGCGAGGTATCTCCCGGGGGCCGTGTGATTGTTACCGGTATTCTCAGGTCTTATCAGCGGACGACACAATTTGGGAAGACGCCTTTCTTTGATATATACCTCGATGGCAATTCGCTGGAGTTGAAGGAGGAGGAGTTTGGGGAGATAGAGATAACAGAGGCGGATGAGCGAGAAATAATGGAGTTGAAGAAGCAGCCGGACGTGTATGAGAAGCTCATAAGAAGCATTGCTCCTTCTATATATGGCTACGAGGAAATAAAAGAAGCGATGATTCTTCAATTGTTCGCAGGCGTCCCAAAGGAGTTGCCGGATGAGACGAGGGTGCGAGGTGACATACACGTGCTTCTCGTTGGAGACCCGGGAGTTGCAAAGAGTCAACTGCTCACCTACTTAGTGAAGTTAGCACCTCGCGGTTTATACACGGGGGGTAAGAGCAGCACTGCCGCAGGACTTACCGCAGCCGCGGTTAGAGATGAGTTTGGAGAGGGGAGATGGACTTTAGAGGCTGGTGCTTTAGTGCTTGCAGACAAGGGAATAGCGGCGGTGGATGAGATAGACAAGATGAAAAAGGAGGACGTGCATGAAATTGTCAGTTAGATAGTACGGTACGGTTAACTCGATTATTGGTTTCGAA
>WJOV01000130.1 GCA_009618475.1 Methanosarcinales archaeon
ATAGCCAACTCGACGGTGTCCAGTATGCGGAAAACCTGATGCTGTTATATGAAGAACAGAACAAGCGAAGAGGACTCGAAATATGCACGACGCAGGCATCGCAGTACTGGGTGGTATTGAAGCGAAAGGAAGAAGAAGGTCTTTTCGTTCCCGATTTCTTTTACAGCGAGATTCCAGGCTGTCGAGCAGCTATCGGCATGCTTTCTATCAAACCAAACGGCGACGTCGTGCCATGTCCGCTGTTAGACGTAAAAGCCGGGAACGTCACTACGATGAGTCTCCGTGAGATATTGAACTCGAAAGTCTTCGTTGAGCTAAAGAATCGTGAGGTGAAAGGCAGGTGTGCAGTGTGCAAATATAAAAATCTTTGCGGTGGATGCCGTGTGCGGGCATACCTTCATAGTGGCGATTATATGGCTGAAGACCCGTTATGCAGCGAGTTCTTTTTTGAAGAAACGCAGACGTAGATGGATAAATTTGTTTAGCTAACCACAAGATTACACATAAGCCCTTTCAGGGCTTAAAGAAAAGCTTTAAAAGAAAGCTTGACTAAAGATAAAACTTTTTTCTAAAAAGTTTTAGCACAGGTTTTCTTTTTGCAAAAAAGAAAAAGTATTTTTACATCTCTTCCGGCGATTCTATGCCCAACACATCTAACACGTCACGTAAAACCGTTTTTGCACAGTCCACAAGAATCAGCCTTCCTTTTCTCAGCTCTTCCTCTGCATTCAACACCGGACAATCTTTATAAAACAAATTAAAACTTTCCGCAAGTTCTCTCGCATATTTAGCGACCAGATGCGGCTTTAACTCTGAAGCTGCTTCCTCTACAATATTCTCAAACAGCGATAACATTTTTATCAACTCCTTTTCGCTACTTTCCTTCCGCAGGGAAGCATCGTAATCGTCCGCTATAGAGAAACCTCTTTCCTCCGCCGCCCTTAATATGCTGCAAGCGCGTGCATGCGAATATTGAATAAACGGAGCGCCTTTCTTCTCTATGTCCAGCGCATCGTCAAAAACAAACGTTATATGCTTATCCGGCGATATTTTCACCATATCATACCTTAATGCACCTATTCCTACCTTCCTTGCGATTTCGTGCTTCTTTCCTTCGTCCAAATCTTCCCTTCGCTTGGCTACTTCTTCATACGCCCTTTGCTCGATTTTTTCCATTAGCTCGTCTGCCGCGATATATCTACCGGCACGCGTGGATAAAGAACCGGTTGGCAAAGAAACGAACTCGAAAATAACGAATTCCGGCACTTTTACGTTCAGTATCTCCAGCGCTTTTGACAATTGCTGCGACACCAGCTCGAGGTCTCTCGTGGTGTAAAGCGAAGTCCCGTCAGTCCTTTGTATCACCAACTCCTTTTCTATTCCCTCCAGTTTCAGTAAAAGAGCAGAACCAGAGCCATCGAATTTAACATTCCCCTTTTGCTTTAACTCTTCCATCACCTCTTCCACCGCTCCACCTCTCACAAATCCACTTTCCCAAACGAAAGAATCATGCCGGATATTCAACCTTTCCAAAGATGTCTGGGTTCCCGAAAGACATTTCTTCACCACTGCTTCATATTTCTTCACCACTGCCTCATCTTCTGACTCGTATTTCCGCATTAACTTCTGCAAATCC
>WJOV01000084.1 GCA_009618475.1 Methanosarcinales archaeon
AGGGGATAGGAAATGAAGATGCCAAAACATATAAGGATTCATTGCCCCTTTTGCGGCAAGCATACCGTACACGAAGTGGAAAAGGTAAAAAAGGGAAGACCTTCTTCCTTGAACTGGATAGTAGGGCAGAAGAAGCGCAGGTCCGGCATAGGAAATACCGGCAAATTTTCAAAGGTTCCCGGAGGCGATAAGCCGACAAAAAAGGTCTTTCTTCGATATAAGTGCGCGGAATGCAAGAAGTCGCATCAAAGGAAGGGCTTCAGGGTATCCAAGCTTGAGTTTGTGGAGTAACTAAAAGGGGGTATAACAATGGGAATGGAAAGGAGTACAAAAAGCAAATTTTTGAGGGTAAAATGCAATGATTGTCCAAATGAGCAGGTCGTCTTTGATCATGCATCTACGGGTGTGAACTGTAACGTCTGCGGCGCAATTTTAGTCAAGCCGAGGGGTGGAAAACCGGAGATAAATGCCGAGGTAATAGAAGTCTTGGAATAGCGATATGGGGGAATAAAATAGATGACGAGGGAAGAATGGCCGGAGAAGGACGAATTAGTAGTTTGTACGGTAGATGAGCTTAAGACCTTCGGAGCTTTCGTTAAGCTTGAAGAATACGAAGGAAAAGAAGGGCTTATCCATATATCTGCTGTATCCCCCGGTTGGGTGAAACATCTGAGGGATCACGTGCGCGAAGGGCAGAAAATCGTATGCAAGGTGCTACACGTGGATGCACAGAAGTGGCTCTCCCTCGCCCTTACTGATTCATCATCGAAAGTAGAAATTAGCAACGAAGAGTTCAACGAGCTCGAGACAAAATTATTGGATACTTATGAAAGTCTGTATGACGCATTTGAAGACGTCGTAACGGTAGGCAAAAAAGCATTGATTGCACTTGGGCTAAAGGAAGAACATGCGGATGCAATACACGAGATGGCTTGCACTAACGTTAAACCGCCTTCTGTCGAGATAACGGGCTACGTGGAGCTAAAGTGTCCTCTGTCTAATGGTATTGAAATAATAAAAGAGGCGTTGAGGAAGGCAGAAGGGGTGATAAAAAAAACGGCTCCGGGCGTAGATACGAATGGCGTCACGGTGGAATGCATTTATATAGGAGCGCCAAAGTATAAGATGCGTGTCACTGCCTCAGATTTTAAAAAGGCGGAAGGCGTATTAAGTGATGCGGCAAGCGCAGCGATTGAAGTGATAAAAAGGAACGAAGGATATGGGAAGTTCTACCGAAATCTTCCTTAACAAACTTTCTTTTCTTTCTATACTTTACATTAAAATAAAAAGAAAAGTTTTATGAAGTCTAAGATAAGGAAATGTGAGGTATGCGGGGAATACACATTAAAGGGCGTATGCGAGAGGTGTGGAAGAGCGACAAAGAATCCAATGCCTCCGAGGTTCTCCCCTAAAGACCCTTATGGGAAATATAGAAGGATGATGAAATATGGAAGAGATAGAAGTGCATGAGCTAAAAAAGGTAAAATTGAAGAAGCCGGTAATGATAGAGGGACTACCGGGTGTAGGAAACGTGGGGACGTTAGTTGCTGAGCATATAATACAGGAGTTGAATGCCGAGAAGATATTTGAGATGTATTCATGGCATTTTCCACCACAGGTATTGGTAAATAACGATGGAACAGTTCGTTTGTGTAAAAATGAGATGTATGCCTGGAAGTCAAAGAAGCAGGATTTGTTAATCCTTAGCGGTGACCAGCAGAGCGTTACGAATGAGGGGCATTATTTTATAGCCGAGCGGATTCTCGACATTGCACAACAGTATGACGTTTCTCGCATATACACCCTGGGTGGATATGGTATAGGTCAGCTTGTGGAAAGACAAAAGGTGCTTGGAGCTGCGAATGACGCTGCGCTTGTGGAGGAGATGAAGAAGTATGGGGTGGAATTCCGAGAGGAAGAGCCGGGAGGGAGCATCGTAGGAGCATCAGGGCTTCTGTTAGGTCTTGGAAGACTAAGAGGCATTCCCGCGGTTTGTTTGCTGGGTCTTACGTCGGGCTATTTAGTGGACCCCAAAAGTGCACAAGCAGTTCTCAAAGTCCTGTGTCAGGCATTAAATCTCGAAATAGACATGCAGGCTTTGGAAGAGCGTGCAGAAGAGATGGAAAGGGTGGTCGAGCGGCTGAAGGAGATGGAGCAAGCTCAGATTCCAAGGCGTCGGGAAGAAGAATTGGGATACATAAGATAAGCTTAAAAAATCCCAAATCCCAATACTACCATTTTTGCTTATCCTTTCTCTTTTGGATTTGGAAATTGGGATTTACTTGGGATTTGGTAGTATTTGTCATTGGGATTTTCGCTGCCGTTAAGCGGAATCCGCTGTTAGTATCTTCGGGGATATAGGCATTTTAACTACGTCTCCCATTTTTATCCCTACTACGTAATCCAGGTCCTTCTCTTTTGCAAGGTCCACTATTCTCTGCGTAATCACGCCGTCAAATACCACACTTTTCGCATTCTCGCTCGTTTCTTTCAATTCTTTCGCCAACTCCCTTACCGTGGTCTCCTTTACTATCCTCGTCTCTTTATCTAACAGCCGTGCCTTAAAAGTGCCTTCAAGCTCGTGCAAGTGCATTTTAAAGGGACTCGGGCTTTTCTCCTCTACTACCCCCTCCGCAACCTTGCTGCTCTTTCTTTGTATTTTCCTCGGCTGCTGCTCTTGTCCCAGTTCCTGCTCTTTCTGCTCCTTTGTGTATCCCCGTTGCTCTACCGGTTCTTTATTATGCAACGCTTTTGCTATCTCCTTGTAGGCCATGTCCTCTACGCTTCTTCCTTCTGGCGACGTGGCGACGTAATCAACGTCTGCGACCTGCAAAAGCTCCTTTAATATGAGGTCCCCGCCTCTGTCACCATCGAAGAAAGCTGTAACGGTCTTCCTCTTGCTCAGCTTGGCTATTGTAGGAGATATATTAGTGCCTTCAACGGCTATTGCGTTTTTTATCCCGTATTTAAGCAGATTTAACACATCTGCTCGCCCCTCTACTATCAATATGGCATCCGAACTCTCTATGTTAGGTCCCGCGGGTAAGCCCTTATAATTAGTTATTTCTTCCATTCTCACCGCTTGCTTCACTTCGCTCACCATCGTATCACTGTCTATGTTCCTCTCGACAGCCTCACGCATTAACAGCTTCGCTCGCTCTGTTATCCGCCTTCTTTTCTCCGCCCTTATGTCTTCCACCTTTGTAACTTCTACGTGCGCAATACACGGACCTACCCTATCTATGGTCTCCAAAGAAGCGGCAAGTATTGCGGTTTCTACCTTATCCAAGCCCGAAGGAATGAGTATTTCTCCAACGGATTTCCCACTCTTCGACTCTACGTTCACCTCTATCCTGCCTATTCTGCTACTCTTCTGCAAGTCTCTCAGGTCCAGCTCTTCACCCAACAACCCTTCGGTTTGACCAAATATTGCACCCACCACATCAGATTTCTCAACAAAACCTTCTGCTGCGATGTTAGCATGAACCACATATTTCGTTGTATCTATATCGTGCATTTTATTACCCTCCTTAAAGGTTCTATCACCTTCGTCTTTTAACTTTGCCATCACCATGTCATTTCTGACTTAGTTATGGTTATAGTAAAGATATAATGAAATATAAAGGTTATTGTATAAACGTTATCATAGAGGTGGTTTAATGGACTGCGTTCGGGGGGTTCATTTGAGAGGGGAAAGAAAAATTCGGAAACAAAACAGTGGGCTCGATGCGATTCGAACGCATGACCTCCGCCGTGTGAAGGCGGTGTCATAACCAACTAGACCACGAGCCCTTTATTTTATTTTATTTTATTTTTTGTTTATCGTATATTGACGTGAGGTGATTTAAATATTTTTTCATTTCAATCGTTCTTTGAAGAGAGAGAAAAGATGAAGATAGAAGTGGTGAAAGGCGGAATTTGCGCTGTGAAAGGAGTAAGAGCAAACGGAATAAAAGAGGGGAATAAGGGGTTAGCCTTGATAGAAGGAAAAGGAATAGCTGTGGGCATGTTCACGATAAACAAAATAAAAGCAGCACCGGTGTCGTTCACGAGGAAGCAGCTTGAGAAGGGCGAAGGAAGAATAGGCGCAATAATTGCAAACAGCGGTTGTGCAAACAGCTTTACCGGCGAGAAGGGGATATGGAATGCGGAAAGAATGGCAGAGCTCGCTTCTTCTTCGTTGGGCGTTGATAAAGAAGAGGTAGCTGTTGCCTCTACTGGCTCCATAGGGAAACAATTGGACATGGGGTTAATAGAAAGGCAGCTCGGGGAAGTGGTGAATGGGCTAAGTTCGGAAGGCGAGGGAAGCAAAGCAGTGGCGAAGGCTATAATGACCACCGATACGTTTCACAAGGAGCGTGCAATAAGTATTGATACGGGCGATGAAGAACGTGTGGTGATAGGAGGAATAGCGAAAGGTTCGGGGATGATATTCCCGCATCTGGCTACCGCTACCATGCTCTCTTTTATTTATACGGATGCTTCTTTGGGCGAAGAAGCGTTGAGAAGGAGTTTGAAAGATGCGGTTGACAATTCATTCAATATGATAGTGGTGGATGGCGATATGAGCACGAACGATATGGTATTGCTCGTATCCACTGGTCGGAGTGGGAAGATAAGCGAGGCTGATTTTAAAGAAGGTTTAAATTTGGTATGCAAGGAGCTTGCGAAGCTGATAGCGAGGGATGGCGAAGGAGCAACGAAGTTTGTTGAAGTAAAAGTAAGAGGAGCGGCGTCGGTTGAGGATGCGAGGGAAGTAGCGAAGGCAATAGTCAGGTCACCGTTAGTGAAAAGCGCCATTTTTGGTGAACGCCCCGACCTTACGTGCGGTCGTATAATAGCGGCTATCGGTAGCTCCGCCATCTCTGGCGACATTGAGCCGGGCGAAATATCTATAACCTTAAAAGGCGAGAATGGGAAAGAAGTTTTAGTGGTGAAGAAAGGCGAATTCGTGGATTTATCGGGTGTGGCAAGGAGCATAATGAAGGAAAAGGAGATGATTATTGACGTGGACATGGGGATTGGTAAAGAAGAAGTGGAAGCGACAGCGTGGGGATGTGATTTGTCTTACGATTATGTGAGGATAAATGTGGGATAGTGGTGATGGTCGGCGATAGGTAAAAGCGATATTTTGGAAGATATTAAGAACTGTAAAAGACGCTTCTCCATCCCCCAAAACGCCTTGTCCCATTTTTGGGACACTTGTCCCACCTTCCATATTTATGTTGTCCCAACCGAGGTTCGTATGGGTGCTTCAACGCCGAAGGGTGTGACGCAAGCAATGAGGAAAGAAGAGATTCCGCGCCTTAACGCCGACGGCATAGCGCTCTTTAGGAGGTGAAAGCGAAAAAGATGAAGAAACAGATGCTGGCGATCGGGATTGTGTTGGCAGTGGTATTGATATCGCTTGCCGTCATTAGCGCAAAACCAGAGATGTCACCATACGGTGAAGGGACCGTTGGCGTTGATGCTGTGACTGTTGGTGTGCCCGCTGCGCCCATAGAAGTTAACCCAAAAGAGCCACTACAAGATGAATCCGTGGATGATGTTGGCGTGACCGCAACAACCAACTCGACCCTTATCCTCCGAGGCAGATATGGTCCTTACAGCGTTAATGCCGGTTCTAGCATATACCGTACGGTGTCTTTCAGTCCATACCAATTCAGTAGTACTCCAAGAGTCGTTTGGACAAACGAAGTATATCCATACACCGCTAGAGCATACTATGGCATTGATAGAAACTGGATAGGTACCAGTTCCTTCGATGCTCGCATAACCGCTGTTGACACGCTCTCGAACAACTACATCAATTGGATTGCAATTGGGACGATATAAAGCAGCACAACTCGGCGTAGACCACACAAAATTTCAAAAATTCCCCTCTTTTCCTTTTTTAGAGGGGATTCAAACAAAAGGGGGTTGATAAACATAAACCCAAAAAATCTTGCTATGACTAGCACATCAAAAGGTGTGACTAAAAATTTAGGGGTGATATGGAAAAGATGAAGAAGATATGGATAATCGTCATAATAGCACTGTTGGCGTCAGGAACAGCAGTAGCTATCGTAGCTATGGGCGCTAACCACTATAAAAAACTCTCGACTGCGACAGATATTGAAAAAGAGCTTAACCAAAGTGAACCGATTATAATAGTAAACGAAAGTATAGAGAAATCAGAAGAGATACCCGGGACACCTCAAGACCAAAAAGAGCCAGGTTCCAGTCCTCCTTCGGGAGAAGAAATAGAGAAAAGGCAAGCAGAGCTTGATAAGTTGCATGAGATAGCCATGTACGACAGCAAGGTGCAGGAACTAATCGAAGGGAAATCCTACACGGTAACTTCTGGTGGTATGACTTCTGCAGATATGGGAGAAATAATACTTAAAATCGATGAGAAGCACTACATAATAACAATAGACTTGAATAGCGAAACAGTGAAATCCGTAGAAGAGTTTGAAGAACAAAGAGTGCCGGCGAAATAGAAAGGTGCAAATAATTGCACCTTATCGAAAATGTAAAATATGGGAGAAAGGGGGGAAATTTTCTCTCTTTTATCTTTTAGGAAATGCTAAAATGAAAGGAGGTGATAAAATGGGAAAACAAAGTATTGGTATATGTATATTGGTTGTTGGGCTGATTGGAATGGTTTTAATTTTGGTCAGTGTATATGTAGATATGGAGAAGAGGGGTATGATAAATACCGATAAAGATGTTACTTGGTACACATATACATACAGAGCCCCCTTTGATGAAGAAAATGGGGAAAGAGCCAGAATGGCAGTCATTCCATACCTGCGTGAGTTAGGATGGGACGGTGGGATAACGGTTGCTTATCCTGGAGATAGAAGCAACAGCTATCTTATTATAGACTTACCATTTGAATTGGAAGCCGAGTCTCTCAATACCATCAACGAAACGTTAGCAGATTCCCAATTTGAACCCATAGATATTAAGCAAGAGGTAAGGAAGATTAAAAATGAAAAATAGGCTCATGTTAATAGGCATATTGGCGTTGATTGGAGTGGGGATTGCGGCACTGGCTATTACTATTAACACTCAGACACCAGTGATTTTGCCACTGCTACAGAAAGACTCCACAATAATTATAGAAGAAACAAATCAAACACGAGAGCTTACTTTAACCAAAGAAGAAAAGGCGAAAGCTATCGAGATAGCACTTAACGATTTGAAGGTACAGGAGATACTAAAGGGCAGGGAATACAAGATACATAAAATAAACGAAATGGTGATTATCGACTCGACAAAAAAGGATCGAGATAAACGTGTAACCGTTTCAATAGGAATAGAAAGCGACCAAGAACAAAAGTTAAAAAAGCTTGAAGAACTTATGGTGATAGTGAATCTGGATAAAGGTGTGGTGGAGCAGATAATTGAAAAATAAGATGTAATCCAAGTAAGATGAAATATGATAAGATGAAAATAGAAAGAAGAGCAGTGTTTATGATGGTTCTGTTCGTTATATCCGTATTTATTCTTGTTTGTGTGTTATGGACCTCGTCAACTGTCATGATATATGTGCAAGGTGAGTTCACAACGTTAAAACAAGTTCCAAACATTTATACACTAACAGATTGCATCATGATCGTAGTATCATCATATCTGCTTGGGGTCAGTAGTTTTTATCTTTTGTTCTCTGAATTGAGGACGCCAGAAAAAGAAAAGGTTGAGCGTGTTTCCGATGTTGAAAAGGCTCCCGCTTCAAATTACGAAAGACAAATTCCAGATATAAGTCGGGATAAAATCGAAGAGATACTGGGAGTTTTGAAGGGAAGCGAGCCTAAAATTATCAAAACACTGTTAGATTTTGGTGAGATGAATCAAGCGGAGCTTGTCGTCAGAACGGGTATTCCGAGGTCCTCGCTCTCAAGAATTCTGGCAGATTTGGAAAAAAGAGGTTTGATCATCAGATATGGTTTCGGAACAAGTAAGATGATAAAATTGGGTGATAAATTTGTAAATGAATCAACGTCAACTGGCTAAGCTAAAACCGCAAACGGTTATTCTATTCCCTATTTGGCTATTGCCGATTGGCTCAGGCTATCCACTTTTCGCTTAGCTTCTTCCTCTATTTCCTCATACAAGCTATTACCATCTGCATCCATACTAACTACGAGGGGACCGAAATCATCGACAAGGAGATGCCAGACTGCTTCAGCCATGCCGAGGTCTTCCCAATATACAGTTTTTACCGCTTTTATGCGTGTAGCAGCTAAAACAGCCGCACCACCGGTCATCGAGAAATACACGCAGCCATATTCACGCATCGCTTCTCTCGTGGAAATACCCATACCTCCTTTTCCTATTATAGCACGAATGCCCAGCTTTTCTATTACTTCTGGCGTGGTTGCCTCCATTCTTGCGCTGGTGGTAGGGCCTGCGGCTATGATTTCCCATTCCTCTTCTCGCATTCGCATGAGCGGACCACAATGGTAGATTACAGCGCCATTTTCAATCGGTATTTCTTTTCCCTCTCTTTCGTATTCTATGATTCTATGGTGCGCTCTGTCTCTCGCGGTATATACTTCGCCGGTGAGATGCACAACGTCCCCTAACTTTAATTCCTTTATTTCTCCTTCTTCAAAAGGCGTAAATAGCTTTTTTTTCATCAAACACTTTCTCTTTCTAAGAATAAGAGTTTTGCTAAAAGGAAAAAATAATAGGCAATGGGGACATGAAAGGGAAGAAAAAAGCGGTGGAGAAAAAGCATTTGACGGCAGTAAATAAGCCAGAGCCGGAAGAACTCGCATTAGAATATCATTCATACTATAAGGGAAAAATAGAGATAG
>WJOV01000045.1 GCA_009618475.1 Methanosarcinales archaeon
AAAACCTTGACTAAAAACATCATATTTGTTTTTCTTTTAGCACAGGTTTTCTTTTTGTAAAAAAGAAAAAGTGTGTGATGAGAACGGTTGTGATAGGAGGAGGACTTGCAGGTCTATCTGCGGCTTATTTTTTAAGCGCCTATGACGGGGAAGTCATTCTCCTGGAGGAGGAAAAGGATTTAGGTGGTTTGGCAGGCAGTTATGCGCAAGGAGGATATTTCATCGAGAAATTCTACCATCATATTTTCAGTAGCGATGTTTTTATTCAACAAATAATCAAAGAGCTTGGTCTTACTGAGAAGTTAGAGTGGCGCACCGCGAGCATAGGCTACTATATGGATGGTAAAATCCACCGGCTGAACACACCTCTTGAAATATTGAGGTTCGACCAACTCTCTTTTTTCGACAAGGTTCTTTTAGTGAAGGCGGTTTTAAGTGCACGCCGGCTGAAGGACCCTTTTGCTTTTGACGACGTCCCTGCAACGAGATGGGTAATTGAGAAAACGAACAGGTCAGTTTATGAAAACTTCTTTGAACCGCTGTTTAAGGGTAAGTTCGGAGAATATGAAAACATTTCAGCCGCATGGCTCTTGAGCAGGATAAAACTGAGGTCGAACAGGACACTTAAAGGAGAGCGACTTGGGTATCTGCGCGGCGGATTTCAGCAACTCGTGGATAAAATGGCGGAAAAAATTGAATCGCAAGGGTGTGAAATGAGAAGAGGATGCGAGGTCACGCGACTCGTGATAGCGAATAACAAAGTGGAAGGCGTGGAAACAACCGAAGGATTTCTCGCTTCTGACAATGTTATAATAACAACGCCATCCTTGAGCAAAGCGCTAAGCCCTTACAGGGCTTGCGGGGTCGTGGGGCAGAGCCCCACAATAGACAAGATAAGGTATCAATGCACGATTTGTGCACTCTTTGGACTGGAAAGAAGTTTGATGGATGGCATCTACTGGTTGAATATAAAGGCGGATGTGCCCTTTGGTGCGATTATCGAGCATACAAACCTCCTTCCACGTGCAGACTATGGAGAGCGCTTATTCTATGTTGTTTCTTATGTGCAGGAAGAAGACGAGTTATGGAAAAAGAGCGATAAAGAAATCGTTGATTTGTATCTCGAAGGGATAGAGAAGTTGATTCACGATTTTCACCGCGAAGAGGTGAAGTGGTGGGAATTGACGAAAGCGCGGTTTACAGCACCGGTATATGAGCTCGGCTATAAAAATAAGATTATTCCTTATTCTTCTCACGTCGAAGGGTTATACCTTGCAGGGATGTTTTCTTCACCAAACTATCCGGAGAGAAGCATGGATGGTTCGCTCCGCGCTGGCTTTGAATGCGCACGAGAGGTGATGAAGAAGGGAAAGAGGGAGAGGGTAAAATAAAGGAGATAATAATGTGGTAAGGATTTACTGGATTTCATTGGTCATAATTTTAGTGGGATTAGCCCAGTTCTTCTTATCTACCGATAATTTGGTTGAAATTGCGATTACTTTGTTTATGGTATCTGTAATTCTTTTTATCCTTTATCTTACACGCTGGCACCCTAAGTTCCCTTCAACTGCGATAAGCCATAAAAGTGAGATGGTCTTATTTGCTGTTATATTCGTTTTGGGCATCTTTATGCGTATATATCACATCGAATCTATTCCTCCGGGTCTGCACGGTGACGAGGCTTGGAGCGGTATTGAAGCAGTGGAGATTCTTGAGGGAAGACCTTATACACCCTACTCACCGAACGTGTATGGGCAAACTACGATGTATTTCTACTTCGTAGCCTTTCTTTTCAAGCTCTTAGGAGCCACCCCTGTTGCAATCAGGCTCGTATCAGTGGTCTTCGGCATACTTGCGATTCCGGCATTATATTTCTTCACTCGCAAAGCATGCAACGCTGAGGTTGCCCTTTGCGCCTCTTTCCTACTCGCAGTGTCAAGGTGGCACATTACGTTGAGCAGGATTGGGATGATGATAGTTCTTGGCTCTTTTTTCGCAATATTGACATTCTATTATCTCTTGAGAGCGTTGGACTCAAAGTCCACGAGGTACTTCATTTTGAGCGGTATCTTTCTGAGCTTAGGATTAAATGGATATATGGCATTTCGTCTCGTCCCTTTTGTCTTTCTCCTCTTTCTGTGCTTTCTGTTATTGAGATACAAAGAACAAATAGCAGATAATCTAAAGGGATTGACGCTATTCTTTGCATCTGCTCTCGTGACAATCACCCCATTAGCTCTGTATGCCGTGTGTAATTGGGATATTTTCATGGGAAGGGTAGGAGCGATAAACATCTTTAAAGACCATTCTTTTATGGGATCAATATCTTTGTTAGGGGATAACGTTAGGGCATCACTTTTAATGTTCAACTACGAGGGAAGCATGTGTCCTCACAAGAATTTGCCCGGAGAACAGATGTTGGACCCAATCTTGGCTATGTTCTTTGTGCTCGGTCTGACATTGGCTTTATATAAATGGCACAATCGGACAAACTTTCTTTTACTGAGCTGGTTTGGAGTGGCGCTGTTACCAGGTTTTCTCTCAATACCCGCTGCCGACTCATTCAGAACAAGCATTGTAATTCCTCCTGCAATCGTTTTTGGAGCAATGGCAATTTATTGGTTAGGAGATGAATTGCGTCAGATTCTTTCCCATAAACGCATGGCAGCAGTGGCAATTATATTTTTACTTCTATCAAGCGGAGTATATAACTACAACGCATATTTTCACGAGCAAGCTAATCATCCAGGTGTTTGGCACGATTTTCACTATGTGCCCGTAGAAGTCGCATACTATCACAAACAACTTGGAGAGGAGTATCACATGTACTTGTTGTCAAACTGGTTTTACTATCAATATGAGAGCCTAAGGTTCTTAGCACCGGGACTATCTGGAGAGGACTTTTTCTATAAATTGGGCGAATACACTCCCAGGTTGGATAGGCTCCCACTCAAAGAAAACATGGATAAGCATGCGATTTTCGTGGTACTCCCCTATTATAATGATGCCCTCCCGGTGTTGAGTGAGTACTATCCAAACGGCACCCTTAAAGTCCATGAGGGTGGACCCCGGAACGAGGTGATGTTCACATCCTATGTAATTCCGAAGGATGAATTGAGGAATTGTAGCACAAATCGCTCGCTATAAATTCCCATTTCTATTCCCTTTTCCTTTCTAATAACACACATAAACACCCATCTTTATTAAGAGTATTCTTGTGGTTATAAAAGGAGTTATACAAATACAAAAAAGAAGGCACCATGACCGAAGTCTCACTCATACTCCCGGCATACAACGAAGCGGATAAATTGGAGCATGCAGTAGAGAGAACGGCAGAGGAACTGAAGAAAATCGTTCCTTCTTTTGAAATCGTCATAGCCGAAGATGGGAGCACGGACGGGACTGATGCGATTGCTGCCGGGCTGGCACATAAATATGCCTTTGTGAAGCATCTGCACAGCGATAAACGTTTGGGAAAGGGAGACGCACTGAAAAGAGCATGTAAAGAGGCGAAAGGTGCTACCATTGCCTACCTTGACGTTGACCTCGCGACAGATATGAAGCACTTAGAGGAGCTCATCCATTCGATAGAAAAGGAAGGGTTTGATTTTGCAACCGGCTCACGTTTGCTGGCGGAAAGCGAAGTGGAGCGCAGGCTGAAAAGGGAGATAGCGAGCAGAGTTTTTAACCTCCTCGTAAGAATACTTCTCCGCTCTAAGCTCCATGACCATCAGTGTGGGTTTAAATCTTTTAAGCGGTCATCGTTGTTTATTCTCATGGACGAAGTCAAAGATCAGCACTGGTTCTGGGATACCGAGCTGCTTGTTCGAGCGCAGAGAAGAGGCTGCCAAGTCAAAGAATTCCCAGTCAAATGGCATCAAGGCACTACCACAAAGGTTGATTTTTTTAATGACGTTGTAAAAATGGGCTTGAAGATTATCGGACTTGGGCGGGAGTTGAGACGAGGAAGAAAATGAAAAAAAGGGCTTTAATCAGTGCAATAATAACCATCTCAATACTGGCTATTTTATTCATCAAAGTTGACCCCGGACTCTTATTGGAAAGTTTGCGAGCGATAAACTACGGGTATTTAGCGTTAGCACTCCTTGGCTATTTATGTTTGAATTTCGCACTTGCTTTCAGACTTTTTTGGCTGCTGAACAAATTGGGCTATCACCTCTCATATCGTCAGATTTTGTTCTTTCATTTCACTTCCATGATTCTCGGTGACGTAACCCCGGGGAAGGTGGGCTATTTTGGACTCGTGCTTCTGCTTAAAGACGTTAAGGCGGAGGATACGTTGAGCGTGCTCACAATAGGACAAATCATGGATTTCCTTATGAAAATAGTGGGTACGGTAGCCTTTGCGGCACTCCTCTCCGGGATTTTACTTAATGAATATCAAGGCGTGGTGATAGCGGGCGTAACCGTGGTGACTGCGTTAACATTGATTGCAAGTCTGCTCATCTGGTCTGAGAGAAGCTTGAACCTGCTGAGGATTTTCTCGTTCGGCGCTCTGAAGAAGCTGACAAATCTCGTTGAAGGCGTTCAAGCATCTACGTCGAGATTGAAGTCAGAATTGGCAAAGGCGTTGGTTATAAGCATAGCAGGATGGGTGTTTGTAGGTGCGCAGTGGTATTTCATATTTCTGGCACTTTTCCCTGATACAAATCCATCCTTCTTATACTTCTTCCTTCTACAGGCAATAGCCAGCACAGTGGCGTTCATACCGGTAAGCCTTGGCGGAATAGGGCTGCAAGAATCCGCCATTATAGGAATACTTCTAATTTCTGTCGCTAATATCGAGTACACGTCAGCATTTACATTTGGTATATTGGTAAGGGGGATGAGCATGCTCGTGGATGCGAGTTTGGGAACTTTCAATCTCAGGAAACTTTCGATAAAGGAAATTCTGGAGGATAGAAGATGGCTCTCTCGGAACTAACCGCGGTTTTGATATGGTGGTTAACGTTATTTTTACTGGGCATCTTGACATTTCCCATAATCCGGAAGGTGCTTCGGAATTTCGGTGACCAGAGCTACCTATTCTCGAAGATTTTTGCACTCGTTCTGCTCACTTACCTGACATGGATACTTTCGCACCTATTTTCTTATTCCATAGCTACGATAACCGCGGCTTTAGCGATACTGTTATTTTGCTCCATTTTAGTTCAAAGAAAATACGCATTGAGGCTAAAAATAAGGTCAGTGGTTGAAGGAGAGCTAATATTCGGCTTGATTTTTATCTTTTTCCTGCTCATAAGAGCTTATCGTCCTGAGATAGGAGGTTTGGACGTCGGGATGGTGGGCGAAAAATGGATGGACTTCGCATTTTTAAATGCCGTGGGAAGAAGCGATTATTTCCCTCCGATTGACCCCTGGTTCTCCTCCAGGGTTATTGATTGCTATTATTACTTCGGCTATCTCGCAACGAGCATCCTGATAAAAATAACTACAATTAAAGCTTCAATAGCTTATAACCTCGCGGTGGCAACTTATGCGGCATTGCTCGGTAGTGCCGTATTCGGCATAGCGGCGAACATTTGCCGAAAGAAGTCTTGCGGCTGGATAGCAGTTCTTTTCGTCCTGTTCATCGGCAATTTGGGTATCTTAGCTCCGCTATGGATAGAAATGTCAAAAGGCGTAAACCTTTTTCAAGTTCTGACGACTCAAAACTTCTCGTATTTCTGGATTCCTTCTCGTGTTGTCCCCGATGGAATCACCGAATTCCCATTCTTTACTTACATACTTGGCGATTTGCATCCACATTTAGTTGCAATGCCTTTTCAGATGCTCGTCCTCGCATTATTGCTTGAGATATTCTGCGAAAAGAATTTCTTTGAGAACCGGTTCATGCTCATGTTCCTCCCGCTGTGTTTGGGATTTCTCATTCCTTTGAACTCATGGGACTACTTTACTTATGCAATGCTCCTGCTCGGCATTATCGCAGTGAAAGTCCGTGGAATCGGAATACGAAGGTCTTCAATCTTATCTTTCGGTTTGATTCTCTCGAGTTTGGTTCTTTACGCCCCTTTCTTCTTAGAATTTCGTCCCAAAGCAATAGAGGGGATAGAGCTTGTTACAGGAGGTAGAACCCCACTTCTTTCTTTAGTCGGAATGTTCGGTCTTTTTCTTTTCTTGCTTTTTTTATGGTTGCTATTTTCAATCAAAAATTTCTTTGGTAACGCTTTTTTAAAAGAAAGGTTCTATTTTGTTCATTTACTCATATTATTTGCTGTAGCGGCTATTTTGATTCCAGAGGTGGTTTATTTCAAATCGGGTTTTTATAGCAGTGCCGTTGATAGAGGAAACACGATATTCAAGTTTTATCTTCAGGCATGGCTGCTCTTAGGAATTGCCTCTGCATTCATTGTTTGTCAGTTGAAGGAGAAAATAGAGAGAAAATCTCTTAAAACTGTTTTTTTTGTTATGTTTACGGTGCTCTTGATAATCAGTGCACTTTATCCCGTGCTTGCGGTTAACAGTTGGACTGGAGGCTTCGGTTCGGAACCAACGTTGGATGGGATAGGCTATATGAAAGAGCGAGATGACTATCAGGGCGAATATCAAGCAATTGAATGGTTGACTGAAAACGTTGAGAATGCGATAATCGTAGAAGCAGTAGAGGATGAAGAACGTCGAACAGATTACTGCAGACCCGGGCGGATTTCTGCTTCAACCGGGCTGCAAACTGTTATCGGATGGCCCTGGCACGAATTTTTGTGGCGACGAGACGAGGAAGTATGGAGAAGAGAGGAGGACGTAAAAGAAATCTATTCAACTGATAATGTTTCTCGGGCGTTATCGCTTTTAAACGAGTATAATGTCAGCTATGTGTATGTGGGAAGGCTGGAAAGGGGACTTTATGAAGCGGAGGGGCTTGCTAAGTTTGAATCAAATTACTTTGAGGAAGTGTTCTGCAAAGAGGGGGTTGAGATATACAGGGTTGAAAAAGTCACTTTTCAGTAAACGCTTTTCTTTGGTAAATCTTTCTTTCTTAAAGGAAGGCTTATGTTTGTGGGTATAGACCATGGGACTGTTGGAATACGGTTTGCGGGATTAAAAGAGGGAGAAGGCGGCGGAGTAAGTGTTTTCGAGCTTTCGAGGAAGAAAGCGACAGTGATGGTCAGCGATGAGATTATAAACGAAGTAGAGACGGGATTGGAGATAGAAACGGAAGAAATAGAATTGGTTGCATTGACGTATTCAATGGGTGATGGATTTTCCACGATAAAAGATATAAAAGCGGTGCGGAACAGAGGGGTAAGAAGTGAAAAAGGGGCTGGTGCAAGGGTTGGTGGTGGGACAAGGGTGTTTGATGCGATAAAGAACGCGGGCATTCCCACGATAATGATACCGGGGATACATGCGGGCAGCGAAAAAATAGACCGCAGGATGAAGTTCTTCTCGCATTGTGCAAGCCCTGAAAAGGTGGGCGTTGCATACTACATACACAAAAAAGGTTTTGAGAACTTCATTTTCGCGGACGTCAGCTCCAACACCGTTACGATGGCTGTTGCGAATGCGATACTGATAGGTGCAATGGATGCTTGTTTGGGCTCGCCGGGGTTGTATCAAGGTCCGATTGACCTTCAGACGTTACGAGAAATCGAAGAGGGACGGATAGGCGCAACCGATGCGTTCTCGAATGCCGGCGTCTTGCGGAAGAAATGGATGAACGCAGGCGTAAAGAATGAGGAATTGGTTATGGACACTCTTTCTTTGTTTGCAGCAATGGAAATTTCCGCGATGCTTGTTCTCATGAAAGATTATGGCGTGGGTGCATCAGACAGTGAAGTCTTCCTAACCGGCTCTGTGGGTGAAAAAGAGGAAATGAAGAAGAGAATAGACCGGCTCTTAAGCATTAAAGCCAAAACAATAACAAGGTATAGTGCTGCAATCGGGTGTGCAGAAATTGCAAAGGACGTTTTTTACGGCGAGAAAAACATATTAGGGATAGAAGTGGAACTATAAGCAATCCAAAATAAAAAATCCGCAAGATATTGAGCAATTACACCCTCCCGCCCTTCCTTTTTATGATAGGTCGAATCGCACCGCATGCGTCACATTTCAGCGCCCATACACGTTCCATCTTCACAAAGTGTGTATCCGGCTTCTTACATTCCCAACATAGCACGTATTCATCCATGTATCTCTGAATTTGATGCCCCACCTCCTCTTTTGGAAATCGTCCCTGGAAAATTGCCCTATTCCCTTCCATTTTACCTGCCGTGCCCAACTCCTTCAGCAAGAATTTCATCACGTGCTCCGCTTCGCGGTTCATGTAGCCACAGATAGCATCAAAATTATCGAAAATCGTAGTCTTTCCCTCTATAAACACTTTTAGCTCTGGTATAATGAAACGTGAGTCTTCGGTCTTTGTACTCGGTAGTCCTCTCAAAGCCCGTTCTAATAAATCTTCATATTTATATTCTTCCATTTTAGCACCTCATACCTATAAGTTTAAGCGTAATTACTCAATATCCTATGGACTTATAAATACTAAAGAGAATTTTGATTTACCCCCACTTCTTGAAGAAGACAGTTAAAAAATCATATAACCAACGGAAGTTGATGAAACCGATCATGATAAAAAAGATG
>WJOV01000011.1 GCA_009618475.1 Methanosarcinales archaeon
TTGTGTTGCATGAGTTAGGCATAAATATGGAGGATATATGGATTGGCTTGAAAACACTTTTTCTTTAATATCAAAAAATTAATGTCCGTCCTATCATGCCCTCTTACCCTTCTCCTTCACTTCTGAAGTCGCCTCTCCATCCTTAAATAATATCTTTACCGCATCACCAACCGAGATTTCCTCCACACTCCTCACCACTCTCTCTTCCTTCAAACATATACTATACCCTCGCTCGAGGATTGCCAGCGGACTTAAAGCGTCCAGTTTGCCAGAAAGGGCTTGCAGGCTTTTCCTATGTAATGCCACGAGATGCGTAATCTCTGCGAGCATATTCCTCTTTATTTCGTCCACCGTCTGCCGGTATTGGTTTATCCGCTCCGTGGGTTTTCTAAATAAAATACTCTTTTCTATGCTCTCCAACCGCTTCCTATGGTATTCAATCGCTTTAAACACATTCTGCCGCATCCTCAACTCCAGAGAACTCAGGTTCTTCTCTATCTCTCGCTTATCCGGCACGACAAACTCCGCAGCTTCTGACGGCGTCGCCGCTCGCCGGTCGGCAACGAAATCCGCAATAGTGAAGTCTGTTTCGTGCCCCACCGCGGATATTACAGGAATCACAGATGAGAAAATTTCCCTTGCGACTGCTTCTTCGTTAAAAGCCCACAGCTCTTCTATCGAACCGCCTCCTCGTCCCACTACCAGCACGTCTATTTTCATTAACTCTTTATTAACCCGGTTCATCAACCTGATAGCATTTACGATTTGCGGAGCCGCTTCTTCGCCCTGCACTGCAACCGGAGCCAGTAAAATATGCACGTGCGGGAATCTTCTCTTTGTGATGTTTAACATGTCGCGGATAGCAGCACCGGTGGGTGACGTAATAATGCCTATTCGGCATGGAAAACCCGGTATCGGCTTCTTATACCCGATGTCGAACAACCCCTCCTCCTTTAACTTCTTCTTTAACTGCTCAAACGCACGGTATAGCGCACCTATCCCTTCCTCCTGTATCTCCTCCACGTATAACTGATACTTCCCCTGCTTCTCATACACGCTTACATGACCCCTGACTATCGCACTCATTCCATCCTCGGGAACGAACTTCAATTTGCGGTTTTTTTCCCTGAACATCACACATCGCAACTCCGAAAATTCATCCTTTAGCGTGAAGTATAAATGACCGGAAGTAGGCTGGCTGAGATTGGAAATCTCTCCCTTGACATAAACGTCGCTCAGCACCTCGTCTTCGTCCAGTCTATGTCTTATGTATCTCGTGACCTCATGGACGGAGTATATGCGCGTTTTCTCTTCTATTCCCTTCTCTTCCTCTATTCCTTCTATCTCTGGTCCGCTTTCAACGCCAAACTTCTCTTCATCTTCTTCTTTTTTCAAATGCAAGAAATCCGTTAATGTAACTCCTTTTCTTTGTTTAACATCCATTTGCCGACTTTATCCTTCTTCTTTTGCTACCACCCTAATTTCTTCGATAAGCACCTCTCTCTC
>WJOV01000157.1 GCA_009618475.1 Methanosarcinales archaeon
AGTGGCGGCGGTGGATGGGGTCAGTAGGGAAATAAACATCAAAGAACATTTGCAACTAAAGGAAGCACTGTTTTCAGTTGAGACATTCCCGGAAATTGACGATGTTATCCTTGAAGAACTTCTGAGTTCAACGAATCCTGAGAATTACAACGAGAAAGTTGATTCAATAGAGAAAATAGCAGAAAGAAGGGTTGATACTTTCTGGACGAAAAGCCTGCGTGTAAAATACTGGAATCCTATTCTAATTGCCTCAAGATTGTTTAAAGGCTGCAAAGAAGCTTTAAAGGAATGCGAAAAATTGAACAGGGACGGGATTATTGATAGATATGTATCAGGCTGGTGGGAACTCGACCGAATGGCTTTGGAACTCTCCACTTACGATTCCGGACGAGAATTACCGCTAATAACATCGGCTCATACGGCTTACGAAACTTACCTCGACAGGGTGAATAGAAGATTACTGGAGGCAGTTAAACATGATGGATGGAAGCAAAATCTCTCTTCTTTCTGGTCTTTCGTGGCAAAGGTGGAGAAACCCGTTGCGGTATTCTTTACTGATGCTTTTAGATTTGACCTGCAAAAATACTCATAGAGAAGTTGCAGATGGGTGTGGAAGTGGCAAAAGTAGAGTGGCTTTACGGTGCTTTACCGAGTATAACCGAGGTAGGAATGGCTGCATTGCTGCCTGACGCACAACTCACCCTCGCTTATGATAACTCGCTTAAAGTTTTGATAGGGGACAGACCAGTTTCAGACAAGTCTGAGCGAGTTGCGTATCTCGAAGAAAAGGGAATATCGGTAAAGGACTTTGAATCGCTGAATGTTCCAAGAGCGGATGTTCTGGTTGTAATGATGAGGGAAATAGACCGACTTGGGGAAATCGTGGATATAGCACCTCAAAATCTTATTGAAATCGTTGAAAAGCTCTCAAGTCGGATTTTGAAACTCAAAGAGGCAGGTTTTAGAAGTGTTGTTCTCGGCGGAGACCATGGATTCCTTTACGTTAGGAAGGAGCCAGAAAGGGTGCCTTGCAAAGGGGAGCTTGTTAAATGGAGGTTTGCAATAAATTCATCAGAAGGTAATTTTGTGGCTAAAACCGATACTCTCGGCATTAATGGTGATTTGTTGTTCTCATTTCCTGCTGGAACTTCTATTTTTGCAGTGCAAGGAGAAACACCTGAATTCGTTCATGGGGGACTGAGTTTGCAAGAGACGGTTGTTCCTGTTGTGACTCTAAAACTTGCGGAGCCGAGCGAAAAGGTCAAGGTTAGCGTAGAATATCCTGAAAAGATAGCATCGAGAATAGTTTTGATAAAGCTCAAATCGTCTTTTGAGAGGTTGGATGTGGAGTCGAGAAGGGTGTATGTCGAGGTGAACAATAAGAAATCGGATGCGATTACCCTCATGCCCGGAAAGTCTGAAACGGTTAGGCTGAGTTGGCTGCCGGAATTCGAAGAAGCTCCAGAAGAGGTGGAGACAAAGGTTGTTGATTACGATACTGGCGAAGTGATAAGTAAAAGGAAAGCTAAGGTAAGTTTGTTAATGTGACGTTATTCTTTTCTAAAGAAAAGATTGATTACAAACATCGCATGCGCCCATACAAGCGGGCAAACGGATTTTTGCAACGCGTTATCAAATATCTGCTCAGGAATGTAAGGGTAGTCTAAACGGTTCAAAACCCATTCGTGGTATCTCCTCGCCTTTTCCTTCTCTCCGCGCATTGCGTAATATATAGCCATCCAGAAATTGAGCATAGGCCATGCACCCGCTCCCTTGCGCCTCAACATACCATTTTGCGTCCACCCGTCGTAAACGTCCTTTTCGTATCTATGAACGCCACCGATTTCTACTATCGTATTTTCCATTGCATTTACCGTATTCACCATCCGCGGGTCATTCGCACTGCATACCTCAAACGGATATACCAATCCAAGCACGGAAGCATCAACATTGTAGTCGTTTATCTTACCAAAAGTTCTCAGGAAATATTTGTGCGAATCATCATAACCCTTATTTATCATTTCCTCCATTTCTTTCGCACGTCTCAGCCATTTCTTGTTTTCACTCTCGTTTTTTAGTTCTATCATCAGTGCATCTGCGCATCTAAGCCCTTTCGCACATGCCGCTAAGGAATAAGTATGATTATCTGCGAGATCGGGAAACGTGCATCTCTCTTCCCATAAGTCGTATGTCGGCACGATAAAATGGTTCCTGTCCCAGAGTTTACATATACCATCCGCAGCTTTCTCTATCAGGTCTTTGAACTCAACAGCATCCTCAGTTCTTTGTTGATAGGCATAGTGGTGCCAGACAGCCCATAATAAAGTGCCCGTTTGGTCCGGCTGGAATTGCCCGCCTGCCTTTGCGCCATTTGTATGATACGTCTGATAGAAAACACCATCCCGGTCAAACCCTTCCGCCCTTTCCAAACACCACTGGAAAAAATCTTCCTGTATTCCTATGCCCATAATATCTGCTGCGACACTTATGTATGAGGCGTCTCTCACCCAGACGTAGCGATAAGGCGAAGCATCTCGTGGATAATATCTCTTATCGGTATTAGCGGCAACTATCGCTCCGTTTTCCACTGACGCATCTTTAAATATCCTTTTCGTGGTTTCTAATAACGCTTCTTCTTTAATCATTTTCACTCATTATTACGCACCCTCATTTTCTTTAACCTTGATCCTTTCCATCAACCGCTTAGCTTCTTTCGTATCCTCGTATATCCTGTGAACCCTGGCATCGCCCCAGAACAGATTACAGCTCGTTTCCGCCCTCAATATATGCTCCTCTATCGCAGGTATCCTCCTACCGAGCCTGTGATATTCCCTACTCGTAGCCCATAGCTCTTCAATGCCTTCCCGCTGCTTTTCTGAACCTTCCCATTGACTGAAATCGTATCCACTCGTGTTAGCTACGTTCCATGCGCCAGTTCGAACCTCGACATAAGTTTCAGGCGGATTCTCTTCTATAAACTCGCTTATTTTTATTGGCGTGATGGTGCAATCGCCTTTCCTTACCTTCTCCATGTAAGGAGCGAAGAAATGCCCCCAGAATCCGGATTCTTCGTGCATCTGTCTGAACCAACCGCCATTTTCGCCGTCTGACCACGTTGTTACGAGACAATTCCCCTCGCATTTCTCTGTCTTATGCATAACTTCACGCTCAAACCAGCCTGGGTCAAGTCCGCTTTCCTGCGCATTGCTTATGTCTCTATCCCTTGGGATAATTATTATTTCCGATGAATCATATTCTGCGATGAGGGGCTTATACATTATTTCTTCTCTTGTCAGGTTTTTATTTTCTTTGACCTGCTTCACGTGCACACCGTCAACAATCACATATTTAAATCCTGTTTCTTCCAACGCGGGAATCATCTCCATGCAGAAGCCCATCTCAGGAGGCCAGAAGCCTTTCGCAGTGAGTCCAAGTTCCTTCGCTTTTTCCTTCCATCGCGCTATCTGCGGCTTCCAATCTTCCATCGGGATCAAAGGAAAAAGAGGATGGTAATAGCCCATACCCACGAATTCAATACCTTCTGCCTTTGAATATCCCTTCACCAACCGTTTCAAATTCAATACGGATGAGCATTTTTTTATTATTTGCGGGGCGCAAAGCTGTTCTAACAATATCCCGGAAAAGCCCAGATGGATTTTTGCAACGTCGTCGTATCGCATCGCATATTTCAATGGTCGTTCATAGCATAGAATTATCTGTTTCGCTTCCCATTCGTTAGTTTCCAGCAGTAATTCGATGTTCCCCGGTGGCTGGTGCATGTGCAAGCCCAAGGCATGATATATGGTGGTCATTCAAATAATCGAGAGCAGAAAAAATTCCCCCTTTTCTCGATAAGGACGTGGGGAAAGGACGTCTATATTTAACTTTAACCTCTTCTCCAATTCCTTATACCTGGTTCGAAGTGTAATCGTGGTTGTACCTGCGACTTTTGCTATTTCCTTCTCCGCCATGAACTCACTACTTAAAATCGTGGCGAGGTATATCGCTGCCGCTGCCGTCCCCGGCGGTCCCCACCCCTTAGCTGCTCCCGTTCCCCTATCCTCTTTTAATAGTTCTATTGCTCTTTCTCTTGTCGCATCACTTAATCCCAGCTCGGAGCAGAACCGCGGGATGTAGCGTGTGGGGTCAGCCGGTGCAAGCTTTATTTCCAACTTCTTTAAAAGAAAAAAATATGCCCTCCTTATTTTCCTCAAAGGCATTCTTGATACCGCTACAATCTCTTTCAACGTTCGTGGAACTCCGCACTGTCTGCAAATAATGTACAGCATCGCCGAAACCAGTTCTTCTATACTCCGCCCTTTAATCAAATTCCGCTTCGCCGCTTTTCGGTATAACACGGCAGTTGCCTCCTTGATATCGTTCGGCAGCTTGAGTGCACATGCCATTCTATCTATCTCACCAAGTGCGAATGCGAGCGTTTTTTCACTGCTATCCATACCTGCCCATTGTAATCTTCTTGCTCGCACGGGCAATTTTGGCGTGGGTGTGCCCAACCCTTTATTGTGTATTCTATAACTCATAGGAGGACCTGTTCTTATCCTCTTAGATGCTTGCTCTGAGTCATACGCACGCCATTCGGGTCCAGGGTCCACGAGATTCTCCGCTATTACCATCCCACAATCGGCACAGTAAAGTTCCGCGTGCTTAGAGTCGGTTATTATGCTTTTAGACCCACATTCTGGACATTTTCTTATTCTAGTTCTAGTATCCATAATTAGTATCACCTCCAAAAAAGGATTCCTTACCAGTCCTGCAAAATCTGAAAGTCACATAGCGAACTCAAATAATCCTCTTTCTTCTTCCCCCCTCTCGAGATACCTTAAAGGTGCTTGCCCTTTTCAGCATCGGTATCAGTATCACTAATTATTATATTGTTTTTATGACATAAATAGCTTGACATTGTCAGATTAACCGCAGAGTTCACGGAGAACGCAGAGGATGTATTTAGAGGATTAGGGGATTAGTCTAAATCGCTAACGAGCCAAGCCGCTGAACCGCTAATAAACTAAACCTCTAATTCCGCGTTCTCGGCGGTAAATTTTTGAAGGTGCTGAAAACTCTAAATCCTCTTTTTAAGCTCCAAAATCACTTCTTCCGCTTTTTCCGCCACTTTTTTTTCTTTTATGCAAACTTTATTTGCATATAGGGGAACATAATTAATGTTCTTACGAAATGCAAATTGAAAAATGCGAAATAAATAGAAGAATATATAAAGAAAGAAGGAGAAAAGTAAATTTGGTGACATGACGATAGATAGCGCAACCGTAGTGGAATTGGTCAATTTGGTCACGGGTATTCTCATATTAGCAGTGGCAATCTACGCACAGAAGAGATTCCGTTTCGCCATATTCAAATTAGGATGGGATATAATAGCTGCTTCGGGGGCAATAAGGGTTGTTGGCTCTTTGTTCCGGGCATACTACACATACATAGATTCGTATGAGCTTATTCCATGGGGTAGGAGGGCGTTCTTGGTGGTTGGTAGGATTGTATTAGTGATTGGGATATACGTATTGGCAATAGCGGGATTAAAAGTATGGGGTGAAGAAGGAGAAAGTGAACGTAACAGAACTTGAGCTTGCGCTAAAGGAGCTGGTAGAAACGGAAGGCGTGAATGCCGGTGCAGTAGTCACAAGGGATGGAATAATGGTAGGATTTTTGAATAAGCATACTCCAGAGGTGGTGTTACCATTATCATCTGTGGTAGCGATGATGACGATAACAGCGGAGAAATGCACGAGGATGTTTAAAAAAGGCGAGATGGTAGAGCTAATAACGAAGGCTAATGGTGGTGAACTATTAACAGAGCGGTGCGGGGAGTTCATATTCGTCGTGGCTGTGGATAAAGGCATTGATTTTGAGTCGATTAAACTCTCGAGGGATAAGGTAAAGGCGGCTATCAGTAGCATGGTGTGACTATATAATTGCAAAAAAATGTCAACCCCCGCAAGACATAAGAAAGGAGCAAAGAAGCATTACAAATGTGCCATACTCACGATAAGCACCTCTAAATACTGGAATAAAGAAAAAGGTGAAGAAGATATATCAGGCGAAATAGCGAAAGAACTCGCGGCGAAAAGCGGGCATGAAGTGGTTTATTATGACGTGCTGCCGGATGAGGAAGATAAGATACATGCTGGCATATCAAAAGCGTTGAACACCGATGCTGATTTCGTCATCACCACCGGCGGCACGGGCTTGACAAAAAACGACGTTACGATAGAGGTTATATCGAAACTCATAGATAAGGAAATGCATGGCTTTGGCGAACTTTTCAGGCAGAGAAGTTATGAGGAAATAGGCACCGCGACAGTTTTAAGCCGTGCAATTGCCGGCGTGATAACCCAAAAAGCGATTTTTTGCCTACCCGGCTCGCCGGATGCGGTTAGATTAGCGCTGACCGAGATAATCATGCCTGAGATAGCGCATATAATGAAGCACGTGAGAGAATAATGGGGTCGGTGCGATTTGAACGCACGATCGGCGAGTCTGGAGCCCGCTGCCCTCCCGGACTAGGCCACGACCCCTACACATACATTCTACGTAATATACAGTTCAGTTATAAGAATAAAAGTTTTCAACAAATATTATTTATCTTCGCTTTCGCTTCCTTCACCGCATTGCTTAATATCTCCGTAGTCTCATCCATTGTGCGCCTATCCACCGGGTATGGCACGCCATCTTTTCCGCCGAACGCAAAAGAGAACTTAACGGGGTCCCTCCAACTCGGCTTCTCGCCATATATCAAGTCAGAAATAAGCGCTAAAGCGCGTACCGTTGCAGGTCCCACTCCGCGTATGCACAAAAACTGCTCATAATTATCCGGTTGCTTATCGTACGTCACACGAAGCGCATCCCAGTTCACACGCTTTGGCAACCTGTATATTAACTCCCGTGACCTCTCGTCCTCAACTTTGACTGTCCCCTTTAGGCGTTTATCGAAATCAAAAAGTGTTTTTTGCCCTTCCTTCATTCTTCTCCTTTTATTACCGCTACCGCCAAGCGATTTATAAATACGCTCCAATTCTCCCGGCTCTGTCTTAGCAAGGTCAACGGACAGTCCCCTGCAACCTCTGCTCTCTTTTGAAGTCATGTCCAGCACGTTCTCATGCAGGACGCCAACAATTCCCTGATGCGGCTCCTCATCATACTTCTTTACCGAAGAAGAGAGCCAATGATACCGCCTTGCATACCTGTCACGGGGATTCATTCCCTGTTGAATCACCGCCCACTCTCCTTTCTCTGAGATGACCATCGAATGATGATAGAGCTGATAGCCATCCTGTATGCAAGCGTTATCCACCTTTGCAGACAGTCTGCTTGCGTATTTTAGCTCCTCTATCTTTCCGTCGCTAAGCCTTAACTTCTCGCCTATTCCGTCTATATCCGACAAAGTGTTCCTTGAAGCTTTTCCCTTCCCGCCTGCGATACCTATCCCGAACTCCTCAGGGTCTATAACCGATTTTAAAACGCCACACACCACCGTTGTGGTCCCGCTGCTGTGCCAATCATAAGCCAGTGCACACGATAGCGATTGAAACCAGAGCGGGTCTGCCAATTTCTCTATCGCTCCATCCACGCCATATTCATCTATTATCGTCTCAAATATGGCATGAGCTAAGCTCTTCATCCTTTTTACCAGCCAATAAGGTGCCGTTCCGCCGTGAAGTGGCAAATCCACCACGCCCGACCTGTTCATGTTTGTTTAATTCAAACTAATGCCCTTCCTTTTTTACCCGCTGAGGTCTTCCCTCTGAAAACCCTTCCCTTGTGCTTTCGGCTGCAAACCCAGTTAAGGTTCTTATCCGACTTTATCGTGGGATTTGCAGGCTCAACGAAGATTATTTCATACCATTTCCTTTTCCCATCCTCCGCTACCCAATAAGAATTAAGAACCTCCATGTTTGGATATTTCCTCGCAGCTCGTTCCTCAGCTATTCGCTGCAAGCTCTTTCCCGGCGTTATTTTGTGCACGCCCATCCTTTTTGGTCTTCTTCCGTGCTTCGGTCTTGTCTTCCTTCGCCCCCCTCTCCTTACCTTTGCTCTCACCACGATAATCCCGTGTTTCGCTTTATACCCTAAGGAGCGTGCGCGGTCCAATCTCGTCGGTCTCTCTGTCCTTACAACCGCTGGCTCTCTCCTCCACGCCACTAATCTTTTCTGCCTCAGTGCGCCCACATAAGACGCCTCCGGTCTCTTCCATGCATCTCTTATGTATCCATAAAAGGACTTAGCCATTTTTCGTGTTCTCCTTGAAATTACCTTGATGAAAATAAATAATATAGGAATAGAAATAAAGATATAAGCTATGATATTATTCTATTCAAAATACCTTATAAGATAAGATACGAATAAAACAGGTATAAGCAAGCAGCGCAGTAAAAGAAAAGGAGAGAGTGATGGACATGGTGGATAAACTTAAGCCGCTGGACGTATTGAACAAATCGCTAAAGTCCCCGGTTATAGTGAAAATAAGAGGAGGCAGAGAATTTAGAGGTGTA